>NZ_CDXDOS010000017.1:0-29445 GCF_978021245.1 Frankia sp. CoBUL1 | reverse complement strand
GCCTCAGCACCTCCACCCACGTCCCGCCCACCCACGGGCGCCCGCGTGAGCAGGTCCGGAACCCGGTCCAGGTCCGGAACCGGATCCAGGACCACCGGATCCAGGCCCGGAGCGGACCCGGTTCTTTCCCCCGGTGGCGAATCCGTCATGGGGAGGACGGCGGCCGGGCCGCGCCGTTGTCATCCGGCGTCGTCCCGCCAGCCGGGTCCGTACCGCGCGGTGTCCTTACACCGACGGATATGATCTCCTCGGCCGATCCGCGTGCCGCCGGCACCCTGACGTACGGTCCGCCGCTCGGGACAGGCGTGGCGCTCGGGACAGGCGTGGCGCCGTCGGGCAGCGGGTCTCGCGCTGAGCTCGACTCGTCGCCACCGTCGGCTATCCCGAGACGCGCCATGGCGGCGGGAACCGGCGTCACGGCCGAAGCCGGAGAAGAAGGAGCCGGTGACGGCAGCGACGGAGGCGAGGTGACCGGCCGGGCAGGCCGGACCCCGGAATCGGGCGCCGGGATCTCCAGGGTTCGGGGCGAGGAGGTCCTGGCGTGCCGGCCGCGTGACACGTAACCGTCGCGCGGGCCGTAGTCGTAGGTGTCGGGTCCCTTGACCGGCACCATGTTCAGCACGGTGCCGATCATCCGGGCGTCAACCGCCCGCAGCGCCTCGACGGCCCGCCGGAGGTGTTCGCGGCGGGTCCGCCCGGCCCGCGTCACCAGCAGAACCCCCTCGACCCGGGTGGCGAGCACGGCCGCGTCAGTCACCGGTAGCAGGGGCGGGGCGTCGACCAGGAGGATGTCGAAGCGGGCGGACAGCAGGTTGATGAGTCCGGCCATGCCCTTGGAGCCGAGCAGCTCGCTGGGATTCGGCGGGATGGGGCCGCTGGCGAGGACCTCTACGCGCCCCTCCCCGACCCGACCCTCCCCCCAGGGCTGCAGGACGTCGTCGAGGTCCGCGGCGCCGATGAGGACCGAGGTGAGCCCGGCGGCGGACTCGACCCCGAGGTGCTCGCCGAAAGACGGCCGTCGCAGGTCCCCCTCGATCAGGCAGACCCGCGCACCGCCCTGCGCCAGGGTGATCGCGAGGTTGCAGGCCACGGTGGTCTTGCCCTCGCCGGAGACCGCACTGCTCACCAGGATCGATCGAGGTCCGGTGTCCACCTCGACGAACTGCAGGTTGGTCCGCAGCTGGCGGAACGCCTCCGCCCGGGCCGAGCGGGGCTTGGCATTGATGATGAGGGGATGCCGGTCGGCGGCACCGTCGTAGCCGATGACGGCGAGGTTGGGCAGCTCGGTCGTCTCACGGGCGTCGTCCTCACTGGACACGCTCGTGTCGAGGCGGTATCGGACGATCCCGGCGGCGCTGCCGACGATCAGCCCGAGCAGCGCTCCGAGCGCGAGGTTGCGGATCGGCTGGGGCGAGACGGGCGAGACGGGCAGCTTCGCGTGTTCCCAGACAGTCACCCGCACGGAGGGTGGTTCGTCGGCCGACGACGTCTCGATCTTCGCAATGGTGCTGGAGAACGTCTCACCGACAGCATCTGCGATGATCATGGCTCGTCTCGGGTCGGAATCGCGCACGACGGCCTGGAGCAGCACGGTGTCCGGGACGGCGTGCGCGCTGATCTGGGCCCGCAGGGCCTCCGGAGTCGCGTGCAGGTGCAGGCGTGCGATCACGGCCGTCGCCACCCGCTCGCTGGCCACCAGGTCGGCATAGGACTTGACGCGTTGCTGGGAGAGCAGGCCTCCCTGGTAGGCCGAGGCGGCTCCGGCGCCCCTGTCCGGCGAGGAGACGACCATCGTCACCGAGGCGGCGTACTCTTTCGTCGTTCGCCAGGTCGCCATGGCGGCCAGCAGCCCGCCGAGGACCACGCCGGCGATCATGATCGTCCAGCTTCGGCGCAGAACACGGACGTAGTCGCGCAGCTCCACCCGTCGACCACCCTCCCGGGACCCAGGTCCCGACCACTCACCGTCATCGAAGACCGACTCAACATACTCGATGGGTAGTCATTCTTTTACTCTTAGCCACGCTTACTCTATGGCCTCATGTGGAGACGTAGAGTAGACGGAGTGGGTCATGGTCGGTGGACAGCGCACATCGCACGGCGCGTCTCCCGGCTCAACCTCCGTCAGCGGGTCGGCCTGCAGATCACTCTGGACAGTGCGGCGCTGGTCCTGGGCCTCATCTCGGCCCAGATCGGCCGCCTGGACTTCACGCTCGGCGCGCTGAGCGATCTCGGCTTCTGGGTCATCTGCACGCTCGCCGTCTGCGTGCTCCACTTCCTGGGCACCGCCCTGCACCTTTACCTGGGGCGCTACCGCTTCGGCGGCTTCGAGGAGGTCCTCGGCCTGCTCGTGTCGGTCCTGCTCACGGTCGTCAGCGTGGTCGTCGTCATCGCCGCGTTCGGCTCCCCGAGACCCGTCCCGCTGAGCGTGCCGCCGCTGGGCGGCGCGGTGGCCCTGGTCGTGATGTTCGGCATCCGCTACCTCTGGCGGCTGACCGAGGAACACCTCCGTCGGCCGAGCAGGGAGCACGCCAAACCGCTCCTCGTGTTCGGCGCCGGTGACGGGGCTGAACGGGTACTGGCGGCCATGCTGCGCACCCGGAACAGTCCTTGCTACCCGGTCGCGCTGCTCGACGACGACCCGAGCACGCACAACCTCCAGCTACTCGGGGTCCGGGTACGTGGTGGCCGGGAGCGGATCGGCGCCGTCGCCGAGTCGACCGGGGCCAGGACCCTGCTCGTGGCGATCCCCAGCGCCGACGGCCCACTGCTGCGGGAGATCAGCGCAATCGCCGAGGGCGCCGGGCTGACCGTGAAGGTGCTTCCCCGCGTCGCGGACCTGATCGACGGGCGGGTCGGCGTCGGGGACATCCGCGACCTCGACCTCGCCGACCTCCTCGGCCGGCGGCAGATCCGCACCGACATGTCCGCCGCCGCGAGCTACCTCGCGGGCCGACGGGTGCTCGTGACGGGGGCGGGCGGATCGATCGGTTCGGAGCTGTGCCGTCAGATCTCCGGCTACGGACCGGCCGAACTGATCATGCTGGACCGGGACGAGTCGGCACTGCGCGCGGTGCAGCTGTCGATCTCCGGCCGGGCGATGCTCGACGACGACGCCATCGTGCTGGGCGACATCCGCGACATCGACCTGATGACCACGCTGTTCACGGAGCGCAGGCCCGAGGTCGTCTTCCACGCCGCCGCGCTCAAACACCTCCCGCTGCTCGAACGCTTCCCCGGCGAGTCGGTGAAGACCAACGTCTGGGGCACTCTGACGATCCTGGAGACGGCCGTGGCCTGCGGCGTCGACCGGCTGGTCAACATCTCCACGGACAAGGCGGCGAACCCGACGAGCGCCCTCGGCTACTCGAAGCGGATCACCGAGCGGCTCACCGCGTGCCTCGCCCGCCGGGCCCGCGGAACGCTGGTCAGCGTCCGGTTCGGCAACGTCCTGGGCAGCAACGGCTCCGTCCTGACCGTCTTCGCCGGCCAGCTGGCCGCCGGCGGGCCGATCACCGTCACCCACCCCGAGGTCACCCGGTACTTCATGACCATCCACGAGGCGGTGCAACTGGTCCTGCAGGCCGGGGCGCTGGGATCACCCGGCGAGGCCCTCGTGCTCGACATGGGCGAGCCGGTACGCATCGCGGACGTGGCCGCCCGGCTCGTGGCTCGGGAGAACCGGCCGATCGAGATCGTCTACACCGGGCTCGGCCCCGGCGAGAAGCTCCATGAGGAGCTCCTCGGTGCGGGCGAGGACGACCATCGACCACACCACCCGCTGATCTCGCACGTGGACGTGCCCGCCCTGGACCCGACCCACGCCCTCGCCCTCGATCCCTGGGCCCCGCCGGAGGAGGTGCTGGCCGAACTCGCGGCCCTCGCCGGCGCGGACGCCGCGGCGGACGAGGTCCCGGCCGGCGCGGACCGACCCGGGGACGGGGGCGCGACCGCAGGCGGACCCCTGGCCGCCGCGGACGTGACCGGGCGGATTCCCGTCCAGCCCACGGCGTCCAACCGTCAACCGCATCCGGCCCGGTGACGTTTGGGATCGTCGGGTCCTGGCGGGCGACCGCACATCCGGCACAGCCTTGAGCCGTCGCCAGATCAGCGGCGGCCGGGGGCAGCTGAGGACCGTACGGCGCGTCGGGCTGGCACCGGAACCCCGATCAGCCGCTGACGATGATGAGCCTGTGACGTCCAGCGACGACATCGGCCCTCCCTGGGACGACAACTTGATCTGCGTGGTGTGCCCGGGGAACGTGCACGGCCCGGGACAGTTCGATATCGCTGACGGGCCCGGGCCGGGCAGCGCCTATGACACGTCCAGCGGCTACCGCCGTGACGCTGCGACCGGGGTGCCGGTGTGCGTCCACCCGGAGAAGATCGGATTCCCCCGGGCCGGTACGCAAGCGGGGGTGACCTGTGGCCGGCCGCGCCGGAACCGGGCCCGCATCCGGGCGAGCTCCCCGACGACCCGGCCGACCTTGCCGGGTGGATGACGGCGCTGGTCCGCCACGCGGGCGCGGGCAGGCTGACCTCCGCCCTGGGAGAGGCGGAGGTCGCCGCGTCCGCGAAGTTCCCGCCGGACGTCGTCGTCGACGCCCTACGGCAGGCCCTCGCCGCCGGCTAACGACCGAAGGTGATCGTGTGGTAGCGGCCGCCGCGGTAGATCCCGATCGACTCGTACAGGCCGTCCAGCACGGCGAGTCGACGCCGGGTCTCGTCCTGGCCGATCCAATACCGCTGCGGCGGCTCACCCCACCCCGCGGCCCGGTACGCCTGGTCGGTGTAGCCGTCCTGGTCGTAGCGGAACCGCTCGTTGCCGGTCGAGTGAACGAAGGTGGTCCCGGTGCCGGCCTGGACCCGCGAGAGGATCGTGAACTGAGCGGTGAGCGCGTGGACCATCTCATCGACCGAGGCGGCCACGTCGAGTTCGGCGGCGGCCTCGCTGCCGGTGAGCTCGTACACGGCCGCCTTGAGCGCCATGGTCCGCAGCGCCTCGACGAACAGCCGGGGACCGTCGGCGTCGAGGTCCCACTCGGCGACGATCGGGTAGCCGGTGAACGTCGCCCAGCACGTCGGGTACCGCAGCGTCGACGTCCTCAGCCGGTCATACTCGGGATACCCCTCGATCACGTCGAGGATCTCGGCGGCCCGCCGGCCGGAAGATCGGGTTCCACCGCACCCGAATATCCAAGGCGGAAAACGGGGAGCTTCCGTCTGCCGACCTGTGCCAGGCGCTCGATGAGCACCGGCAGACCGACGGGGAGCTTGCCGCCTGGCAGGCCAGGTTGGAAGCCGTGGAGGGAGACCGAACGGAGGGCACGACGGACAGACGACAAGTCTTCTAGCTCGCCGCGCTGTCAGCACTGGCTGCATCAACGCGGACACGGATGGACGCTGCGGTCACCACAGCGACCCTCGACGAACTCGAAGCCGACGCCGACGAGATCGCCCGGATGTACGGCTCGGCACCGCACGCTTCGCTGCTGCCGGAGGTCGGCGCCCGCTGGCGGCAGATCACCACCATCCTCGATGGGCCGGTCGCCCCTGAGGCTCGAAACCGGATCACCACGCTCGGCGGGCAGTACACCTACTTCCTCGGCCGGCTGGCGTTCAACGCCGACGACCGGCGCTCCGCCCGCCGGTTCGCCGGACTCGCGGCCCGCTACGCCGAGGATGTCGGCGACCCGGTACTGATCCTGTCCATCGCCGCGCTCCGCTCAAGCATCGCCTACTGGCGGCAGCGGTACGGACCAGCCTTGGAGGCCCTTCGTACTGTCGCCCACATCTCCGATCCGTACATGAACGCACGGATCGCTGCCTACGAGGCGCGCACTCTCGCGAAGACCGGCGACCATGACGGCGCTCGAAACGCGCTGGACCGGATGACTCCTCCGCCGGCTAAAGCCGGCGGCTTCTCAAGCTGCCTGAGCATGGAAGCCACGGCGTGCACCATGGCGCCCCTGCCCGGGGAAACGCCGGTCGGCCCGGCCGCCGTGGCCATGTTCCGCTCCGGGATCGCGATCACTATGGGTGATGCTGCTATGGCTCGTGAGTGGGCGCCAATCGCGATGGAGGGCTATCGGCGGCGAGGCGGGGACTACACCGTTGAAGAGTCCCAGCACGCCGCAGTGCCCGAAGCCCTCCTGCACCTGACTGGCCACAGGGCCGAGCCGGAAGAGGCCGCGAGGATCGCGCTCGGCATCCTCGGGACCTCGCCGGTAGCACCCACCCACACTGTCGTAGCGCGACTTCGGCAGTGCGTCGGCGAGTTCACGCCCGCTCACCGGGCGCTTCCCACGGTCGCCGCGTTCGTCGAGGAGTGCTGTGCCCTGCCCGCGGGGACGAGAGTCCAGTGAACATCCCGACGCTGACGACGGACCGGCTCATCCTGCGACCGATTCACAACGACGACGTCGCCGGCTACACCAAGATCTGGTCCGATCCCGAGTTCACCCGCCATATCGGCGGCCGTTCCGACCCTGACAACATCTGGCATGCTATGGCCGGCAACATCGGCTGCTGGGCACTTACCGGCGTCGGCCCCTGGTCAGTCGTAGAGAAGGCGAGTGGGCAGCTTGCCGGCCGCGCCGGGCTGTGGGCCGAACCGGGATGGCCAGGCGTTGAAGCGGTCTGGTTCATCGGCCGGCCGTGGTGGGGCCGCGGGTACGCCGCTGAGGCCGGCCGGGCGGCGATCGCCTGGGCGTTCGCCGCGCAACCCGACCTTGCCGAGGTCGTCTCCGTCATCCTCCCGGCCAATACCGCGTCCGTCCGAGTCGCCGAACGTCTCGGGATGGTGTACATCCGCAGCGAGTTCCTCCACAGAGAGGATCACGCCGTCTACGCGATCAGCCGCGCCGAGTAGGCCTCCCGGAGCACGCCGTTGGCCGAGGGCCGACCTCTCTGCCGCCGGTAACGGAGCCGGCTGCTCTGGTACCAGGCTGAGTGTTCCGCCGCTACCGTTGATGCGGGGAGTGGTCGACGGCAGACGGAGAGAAACCCATGGCGTGGAACAAGCGAGGGTCGACCAGTGGTGGAGCCTCCACCGGCCGTGACAGCGTCAAACGCGGCGGCAAAGGCGGATCCGCCGGATCCAAGGGGAACCCCGACGTCGAGAAGGACTACGACAAGCGGGGCGCGAAGGCCGGGCATGCCGACCTGGAGCCGGTGGAGACCGCGGACTGCCCAACCTGCAACGGCACCGGGAACGTGGTCGCCGAACGGGTCGAGACAGACGAAGATGGCGGCTACTCGGGAACGCAGGAGAAGAAGTGCCCGACGTGCGGCGGGGCTAACCGAATCACCAAGAGAAAATGACCAGCGATCCGCCTGAGCCGGGGCCGGCGGACGACCGCGGCCCGACCGGGCCGGAGCCGGTCGTGCCGATGCTGTCGCTGGTGGCCTGCAACAAGTGCCGGCGTCGCCGTGGCGCCCAGTTGCATGCCACAGGCAGCGTCGAGCGGGTGCCCGAGCGGGGGACGTGCCCGCACGGCAGGCCGCTGCGGAAAATCTGGGCGCCTGGGTTCGGGCCTGGTGCGGAGCCGCCGGAGGATCCGACCACGCCAGAAGAACGGCGCCAGGGCCCAGTCTGACCCCGGGCACGCCAAACGACGGCCCAGCCACCCGCGAGGGACGGCCAAGACAGCTTGGTGGTGCGGGAGTGCCTGGACGGCCGAGAGTTTGTCGGATGCCGGCGGATGATCCGCCATCCAGGCTCAATCCCGGTCACCGTGGACGGCGGACGCGGGCAGCGTCGCGCCCGGCGGCCCGGCGGCTGGCGGCCCGGCGCGGTCCGCCCCCAGTCGGTCGGCGTACCAGGTCACGGTTGCCGCCAACTCGGTGGTGAGAGCCGCCCCGGTCACGTCCGGGAACAGCGAACGCATCGTCGTCGTGTCCGCCTGGGAGTCCCGGATCTCCCCGGGCCGGGGCGCGGCGTGCTCGACGACCAGCCGCCGGCCGAGGATCCCCTCCAGCCGGGCGATCAGGGTGAGCAGATCGGTACGGGTCCCGGACCCGATGTCGACCGGGTGTGGATGGGTCAGCCGGCGGCACACCGCATCGCACAGCATCCCGGTGACCAGCTCGACAGGGATGAAATCGCGCGTCTGCCGGCCGTCCCCGTGCACCGTCAGCGGCCGGCCGGCCAACGCGGCCTCGATGAAGGTCGGCACCACGGCCGCGTACGCGTGCCCGGCGGACTGGTAGGGGCCGAACACGTCGAACAGCCTGACCGTAAGCACCGGCAGACCGAAACTGGCCTGGTAGGACAGCGCATATCCCTCGGCGGCGAGCTTCGAGGCCGCGAAGGGACTGCGCGGAAGGCACGGGGTGCCCGCCGAGGGCGGCAGCGGACCCGCGCCACCAGCGGCCGACCGATCGCCAGCGGCCGACCGATCGCCATAAACCGATGAGGAGGACACGACGACGACGTGCGTCTCGGCCCGGTGGGCGACGCCGAGCACCGTCAGGGTGCCGGTCGCGTTCACCGCGTGGGTGGCCATCGGGTCGAGCAACGACCGTTCGACCGACGGCCGGGCAGCCAGATGCACGATGCTCGACGCCCCGGTGCACGCCTGTTCGACCAGCGTCCGGTCGGTCACGCTGCCGACGACGAGCTCGGCAGGCAGCCCGGCGAGATTCGACAGCGCCCCGGTACTGAGATCGTCGATCACGACGACCTCCGTGCCTGCCGCGAGGAGCGCTCTGGTCAGGTGGGCCCCGATGAAGCCGGCCCCACCCGTCACGACTACCTTCACCATTCATCACCCTTCGAGATCATGATGATACAGATAGTAGTATGATCGGTCGCCTACATCGGCCATCTCTTCACGAAGAGCGACACCACGCCAGCCAGGACGGCCCATCCAACTACTCTGAGTGTCAGATTGAACTCGCTTAGATCGGGGGCTACGGTCGCCGCGTGCCCGCTCACCTGCGCTCGCTGGTCATCGTGGGCGCGGGAGGGCACGGCCGGGAGCTGCTCGATCTGGTGGAGGCGGTCAACGCGGCCACCGAGGGGCCCCGCTACGACATCCTCGGCTTCGTCGATGACGACCGTGTGGACCCGGATCCACTCGCCCGGCGCGGAGCCGTTCTCCTCGGTGGGCTCGACCTACTCGATCGACTTGACGCCGACTACCTGATCGGCTTCGCCGACGCGGCCACCCGGTCCCGCGTCGACCGGTACGCCAGCGCCCGCGGCCGACGACCGGCGACCCTCGTCCACCCCCGGGCCAGCGTCGGAGGTGACGTGAAGCTCGGGCCGGGTACCGTCGTCTGTGCTCTCGCCAGCATCACCACCAACGTCGAAACCGGTCGGCACGTAGTGGTGAACATCGGCGCCAGCGTGGCGCACGACTGCCGCCTGGGTGACTACGTCACGGTCGCGCCGGGGGCCCGGCTCTCCGGTGCGGTGGCCGTCGGCGCGCGGGCGTGGATCGGCGCGCAGGCGAGCATCGTCGGCCTGCGCAGCATCGGCGACGGGGCGGTTGTGGGAGCTGGGTCCGTCGTCACCGACGACATCCGGGCCGCGCAGGTCGTCGCCGGGGTGCCCGCCCGGCCGATCCACGTCGCACCCGGGCACGTCGCACCCGGGCAGCTGCAACCCGACCAGCCGCAACCCGAGTCGGGTGGAGCACGCACGACGGCGAGGCTCGCCAAACCTCCGCCCAGTCAGCGGGGCGCCCCACCGTGCGGCTGATCCGCACCCCTGACCCGGCTGCGTCCAACGGGCCCGGCGGCACCGTCTCGGGCTCTACGATCAGCGTGTGGAGCGATGGTTCAACATGTCGGGTTGCGACAACGCACGAGATCTGGGTGGGCTGCCCACCCTGGACGGTGCAACCACCCGATGGGGGGTATTCCTGCGCACCGACTCCGTCCAGGCCCTGACGGACGGTGACGTGCTCACGCTGCGGGAGACATTCGGGCTACGCATGGTCATCGACCTACGGGCCAAGGAGGAAGCGGAGCGGGAGGGCCGCGGGCCGCTCGCCTACGAACCGGTCACTTACCACAATCTGTCCTTTCTCCCCGGTGAATGGGTGATGCCGGACGACCCGCGCTACCCTGCCATCGTCAAGGACCGCGACTCAGCCGACCGGATCGAGCACTACCTGGACTACCTGCGCCTGGCCGGGGACTCGGTGGCCAGGGCGCTGCGCCTGCTGGCCCAGCCGACGGCGGGCCCGGCCCTGTTCCACTGCGCGGCGGGAAAGGACCGTACCGGCGTGCTCGCGGCCCTGCTCCTCAGTCTCGTCGGCGTGCACCCCGAGGCGATCGTCGCCGACTACGTCCAGACGAACGAGCGCATCGACCGGGTCAACGCCCGCCTGGCCGACCGACCGTCCTATAACCACTCGGTGATCTTGCTCACCTCGGGCCACCTGGCTTGCCGGCCCGAGGTCATGCGGGGCTTCCTGGCCGGTGTCGACGCCGGTTGGGGCGGTCCCGCGGCCTGGGCTCGGCACGCCGGTCTCACCGAGACCGACCTGCGGTCACTGCGCACGGCCCTGGTTGGATAGCTTCGCGTGGACGAAGACCCCCGGGACCTGGCATGACGACGTGGGCAACGGGACATCCCCGATCCCGGGGACGGACTGTGCGGATGATCAATGGGGTGCCCGCACGTTCTACCGTTGCATGTGAGCGTCCAATGGCGCTCTCATGCCGCCTTACCTCTCGGCGAGGCGCCCCGAGTCTGACCGGCCGAAGCCGCGCTCGGTTCCCGCTTCTTAGCCACCTGCCCGCTCGTGCGGGTCTTACGGTCGGCTCCACGGGCGTTTACCATCTCCGACGCACTGGCTGCGACGAGGTTGTGCAGGTTGATCGCGGCGTTGTGGTCACGGTCGAGTACCAGCCCGCAGGACTGGCAGGTGAACGTGCGCTCGGACAGCGCCAGGCTTGGGTTTCGCCAGCCACAGCCGGAGCAGGTCTTCGAGCTGGGATACCAGCGGTCGGCGACGACGAGCGTCGATCCGTACCAGCGGGTCTTGTAGGCAAGCTGGCGCCGGGTCTCCGCCATGCCGGCGTCGGCGACCGCGCGGGCGAGCCGCCGGTTACGGACCATTCCCGCGACGTGCAGGTCCTCGACGACGACCGTGTCGTGGGCCTTCGCGAGCCGGGTCGTGAGCTTGTGCAGCCCGTCGCGCCGCTGCTGGGCGACCCGGGCGTGGATGCGGGCCAAGGCGGCGGCCCGCCGCCGCCGGCTGCCGCTGCCCGGCTTGGACAGGGCGTAGGCCCGCGACGTCTTGCGCAGGCGACGCAGCGAGGCGGCGAGCCGTTTCGGGCTGGCGATGGTCTCACCTGTCGACAGCACCGCGAGGTGCTTCACGCCCACCTCGACGCCCACCGGGCCGGCGGCGCGTTGCCGCCGGGATGGCTGGACGGGAATCTCTCGCTCGACCTCGACGGTGAACGACACGTACCAGCGGCCTGCCGTGCGGGATACCGCCGCGCCCAACAGCCGGGCGCGGCCGTTGCCGAGGCGTCCGGTGAGGGCGCCCATCGGCTCGTGAACCTTGGCCCGGCCGATGCGGGGCAGCTTGACGTGCAGGTCGCCGACCGGCCCGTAGGCGCCGGTGGTGTAACGGAAGCTGTCGCGGGCCTTGCCCCGCCTCTTGAACCTCGGGAAGCCGACCCGCCGTCCTTTGCGCTTGCCGTTGCGGGAGTCGGTGAAGTTCTTCAACCCACGGGCGAGCTGGTCAAGCCCGGCCGAGAACGCCTCCTTCGAGCACTCCGCCCACCACGGCGCAACGTCGCCCTTGGTTGCATTCCACGCCAGCCGCAGCGCCGGGAGTGTCCACGGCACCGAGGTGAGCAAATCACCGGCCAGGCCGTACGTCTTCTCGGCGTCCCGCTGGGCGAGCGCCGCCTTCACCCGGGCCAAGCCCCAGTTGTAGGCGAACCGGGCCGCCCCCGCATGCCTGCGCAGGCCCGCAAGCTGGACGCCGTTCGGGTCGAGCGCGAACCGGTACGCCTGCAACGTCGTCATTCGGCTGCCTCGGTGGCGGCGGCGACCGCACGCGTGGCACGGTTCACGGCGGCCCGACGACCGTACAACCGGGCGCACAGCGACGTCAGGATCTCGGTGACGTCGCGCACCAGGTCGTCGTCGACCTCGGCCGGGTCGACGACCAGCAGCCGCCGGCCCTGCGCCGACAGCGCCGCTTCGACATACTCGGCGCCGAACCGGGCGAAGCGGTCGCGGTGCTCGACGACGATGGTCGCCACCTGCGGGTCGCGCAGCAGCGCGAGGAACTCCCGCCGGTGGCCGTTGAGTGCCGAGCCGACCTCGGTGACGACCTTGCCGACGGCCATGCCCTGCCCGGCTGCCCAGGTCGTGATCCGTGCGACCTGCCGGTCAAGGTCGGCCTTCTGGTCGGCGGACGACACCCCGGCGTACACCGCTGTGACGCCGGCCGGTGCCGGTCGCGCCTCGACGTCACCGACGAGGATCAGTCGGCCAACCCGGCGGGTGGGGACGGGGAGTGTGCCTTCGCGGTGCCAGCGGCGCGCCGATGTGTATGACACGCCCTGCGACTCGGCCCACTCCTTGAGGTTCACATGGTCACTATACACCTCCAAGGGACGCTAGATGACGCTCGGCAGGCAGCAGCTTTCACCCCTGGCCGCGTTCATCGTCATCACCCTGATGAGCGGCTGCGGCGTGCTGCGGTACCCCCACGTCGACGTGCCCGACGATCTGGTCCCGGTCTTCCGGTCCGCGGCGGCGACCTACGGTGTCCTGACCGCCGCGCAGCTCGCGGCGCAGGCCCGGGTGGAGAGCAAGTTCGACGCGCAGGCGGTCTCGCGCGCCGGCGCCCGGGGCATCATGCAGTTCCTCCCCACCACCTGGGCCGAGTTCGGGATCGACGGTAACCACGACGGGATCACCGACCCACTCGACCCGCTCGACGCCATCCCGTCCGCGGCCTTCTACGAGGCCCGGCTCGCCCAGGAGGTCGGGTATCTACCCGGTGACCGGGTCTCGCTGATCCTCGCCGCCTACAACGCCGGCCCGGACGCCGTGCGAACCGCCGGGGGCATCCCCGACTTCCAGGAGACCAGGGCCTACGTGACAAAGGTCCACGACTGGGCGGCCACCTACTCCGACCGGCTCTGACGCCCGGCGACCGGCAGACGCCCGGCGACCAGCAGAGTCGTGGCGATGGCTCACAGGACCCGAAGTGCCTCGCCGGCCACGGCAACCTCGTCCCCCGGCGCGAGCTGCCGGCCCCGCCGGGTCTCGACCTCCCCGTTGACCCGCACCATCCCGCCCGCGAGCAGCTCCTTCACCTCGGATCCGGCCTCGACCACATCCGCGAGCTTGAGGAACTGCCCCAGCCGTATCCCGTCTCCACGAATGCTCACCTCGCGCATGCCCGCAGCATCCCGCATCGCCTCCGCTCCCACGCCTACTCCTGCTCCTGCTCCTGTGGCCTTTCCCGCCTCGACACCATCCCCGTTCGGTGAATTCCACGCCCGGGACCAGGCCCGACCGACCGGGGCATCCCGACCGATCAGGACCGGGCCCCCATCCGCACCACCCGTCGGAGCCACATGACGGGGCCGGCAACATGACGGGACCGGCAATACACAGGGTGCGGGACGGCTGAGGCATGCTGACGGACGTGGCAGCCTCCTCCTCGGATTCCTCCTCGGACACAGTGACTGGGACAGCCCGCCTTGAACCGGGAGCGCCCCCCGTCCGGACACCGGCAGGCGAGATCGAGCCGAGCCCCGAAACCGAGCCGGTGCCGGAGCAATCCGTCGACTACCCGGAGCCGCGTATCCCCGATCTGGGCAACCCGTGGTCGGCCGGCGGGGCCAGCCCCAGACCCGTCGGCGACCAGGCCCGACCCACATCGACCGGGAGCACATCCGGCGGAGAAAGCACCAGCGAGGTGATCCGCCGGGTGGAACGGTCGAGCGGGATGCTCGCATCCCGGGCGGCGGCCCGGATGGCGGAGGCGCTGCCCTGGTTCCCGGCCATGTCGGCGAGTCACCGCGCCGGAATTCAGCTCGTGGTGCAGGCCGGCATCTCGTCGTTCGTGGAGTGGTGCCGGCGGCCCGAACACGCCCGGGATCTGTCCGAGGACGTCTTCCGGGTCGCCCCGCGGGAACTCGTCCGCGCCGTGACCTTCCGCCGACTCGTCGATCTGGTCCGGGTCGCGGTGGAGGCGATCGAGGCCGAGGTGCCGAACCTGGCCGGCCCGGAGCACGAACAACGGCTGCTCGCCGATGTCCTGCGTTACTCCCGTGACATCGCGTTTGCCGGCGCGGTCGTCTACGCCCGCGCCGCCGAGGAACGCGGTGCCTGGGACGCCCGGCTGGAGGCGCTGGTCGTCGACCACGTGGTCCGGGGCGAGGTCGACCGGGCGCTGCCGTCACGGGCGGCCGCGGTGGGCTGGCGTAACCCGCCGTCCGTCACCGTCATCGTCGGCACGGCCGGGAGCAACTCGCCGGAGGTGGTGGTCGATGAGGTGCACCGGCTCGCCCGCATGGCCCAGCTGGAGGTTCTCGCCGGGGTCCACCACGATCGCCTGGTGATGGTGGTAGGCGGGAATTTCACTGCCGGCAGGGACGGCATCGGCCGTCCCGAGATGACCCTCCAGCCGGAGAACAGCGTCGAACCTCCCGCCACCGCGGGTACCCGCCCGGCCGGCGGCACCGCGCCAGTGAACACCGTCCTCGACGCGGCCCGGGCACTGCTTCCCGCCTGCGGGCCGGGCCCGGTGGTGGTCGGCCCGGTGGTCGGTGACCTGACCGGGGCACCGCACGCGGCGCGGGTCGCCCTCGCCGCCACGGACGTGGTCGCCGCCTGGCCGGCCGCACCCCGGCCAGTCATGGCCCGCGCTCTGCTCCCGGAACTCGCCCTCGCGGGGAACGTCGACGCCCGGCGGGCGCTCATCGACGAGGTGTACGCCCCGCTGCGCGACGCCGGTACCCCGCTGCTGGAGACCACCGGGGCCTATCTCGACTTCGGCTCGTCGCTGGAGGCGACGGCCCGGGCGCTGTATCTCCACACCAACACGGTCCGCTACCGACTCCGTAAGGCCGCCGAGGTGTGCGGGCTGGATCCGGCGGACCACCGCGAACGCTTCATCCTGCATATTGCGCTCGTTCTGGGACGCCTCGACGGTGTGTTACCTACAGGCAAAACATGATCATTCAAGTCGTCCCACGACCCTCTCACCCCCGCGCGAGAATGGTCACATCGAACTACTTTGCAGGTCCGTCATGCCATTCCAGGCCGATGTCGGCGTCGCGCAGCAACGTCCGATCCAAACAGATCGGCTTGTAGGACACCTACAACAGCCGGTCGACACATCGGTGAGTGGCCGCCAGCGACAACCGGTCCTCGTGAGGGGTTAGGTGAAGAGGTGCTCGCGATCCTCGCGCCCGGCCAGGGTGCACAGACCCCCGGACAGCTCCGCGCCTGGCGCGGTCTCGAGGGGGCGGAAGAACGGCTGCGCTGGTGGTCCGCCGCAGTCGGGATCGACCTGCTCGAAGCCGGGTGCGAGGCGCCCGCCGAGACGATCCGGGATACGGCGATCGCCCAGCCGTTGATCGTCGCGAGCGGGCTGATCGCGGCCGAACAGCTTGGGCTGCCGGTCACCTCCCCGGTCGGACCGGACACCCTGGTGCTGGCCGGTCACAGCGTCGGCGAGATCACCGCCGCGGCCCTCACCGGCACCCTCACTGCCGAGGAGGCCCTCGTCCTGGTGGCCCTGCGGGGACGCGCGATGGCCGAGGCGTCCGCCCGGGTCGAGACCGGCATGACGGCGCTGCTCGGCGGTGATCCCGAGGCGGTGGCCGCCCGGTTGAGTGAACTCGGCCTGACCGCCGCCAACCGCAACGGTGCCGGGCAGATCGTCGCCGCCGGCACCGCCCGCGACCTCGCCCGGCTCGCCGCGGAGCCGCCCGCGGGTGTCCGGCTGCGTCCCCTGTCCGTCGCCGGCGCCTTCCACACCCGGCACATGTCCTGCGCGCGCGACGCGCTGGCCGCGGTCGCGGGCGGCCTCCGGCCCGGGGTACCGCGGGCCGCCGCGCTGTCCAACGCCGACGGGGCGATCGTCACCGACCCGGCCGAGCTGATCAGCCGGCTGGTGGCCCAGGTCGCGGCGCCGGTCCGGTGGGACCTGTGCCTCGCGACGCTGCGCGATCTCGGGGTCGGTGCGGTCATCGAACTCCCCCCGGCCGGCGCTCTCGCCGGGATCGCCCGCCGGGAACTGCCCGGTGTCACGATCCACGCGGTGAAGAGCCCCGACGACCTGCCCGCGGCCCGCGAGCTGGTCGCCGAGTACCTCGGCGCCGAACTCCTGAGCGCGGTCCCGGCGAGCCTGGCAAGCCTGGCGGACCCAACCCCCGGAACTCCACCGGGCTCGACGACGGACGACGCCCTGGTGGGAGCGCTGGCATGACCGAGCTGACCGGTGCCCGCATGCTCGGCCTCGGCGTCTACCGTCCGGCCCGGGTGGTGACCAACGACGAGATCGCCCAACGGGTCGACACCTCCAACGCCTGGATCCAGGCCCGTACCGGCATCGCCAGCCGGCGTATCGCCGACGACGAGGAAACCATCGTCGCGATGGGCGCCGCGGCCGCGGAGAAGGCGCTCGCCGCCGCCGGCCTCACCGCCGACTCGATCGATCTGGTGATCGGGGCGACCTGTACCTCTCCCTCCCAGATCCCGGGTGCCGGTCCGCAGATCGCCCATCGCATCGGGGCCGGCCGGGCCGGGGCGTTCGACATCAACGGCGCCTGCGCCGGTTTCAGCTACGCGGTGTCGACGGC
This sequence comes from Frankia sp. CoBUL1, assembly GCF_978021245.1. Classification (NCBI taxonomy): domain Bacteria; kingdom Bacillati; phylum Actinomycetota; class Actinomycetes; order Frankiales; family Frankiaceae; genus Frankia; species Frankia sp. CoBUL1. The sequence goes on along the minus strand of NZ_CDXDOS010000017.1, from coordinate 12,642 downwards.
CGCCGACATGGTGCGCGCTGGCACCCTGCGCAACGTGCTCGTGGTGGCCACCGAAAGGCTGTCGGACTACACCAACTGGGACGATCGCAGCACCTGCATCCTGCTCGCCGACGGTGCCGGAGCAGTCGTGATCGGCCCGGCGGAGACCAACGAGATCGGCCCGGCGGTCTGGGGGCACGACGGATCCCGGCCCGAGACGATCCAGGTCCCCGGCTACGGCGACAACTCCTTCCGCATGGAGGGCCAGGCGGTGTTCCGCTGGGCGATCTCCCTGGTCCCGGTTCTCCGCCAGATCTGCGAGCAGGCCGGCGTGGCACCCGAGGACCTCGCGGGTATCGTTCCGCATCAGGCTAACCTGCGGGTCGTCGAAGCGTTGGTGACGGGTATCGGCGCTACGAACGCCGCCGTTGCCCGCGATGTGGTCGACGCCGGCAACACCTCCGCCGCAAGCATTCCGCTGGGACTCAGCCGGTTGCTGGAGAGCGGCGAGATCCGCCGGGGAGACCCGGTGCTGCTGTTCGGCTTCGGTGCCGGCCTGACCTACTGCGGGCAGCTCGTGCGCTGCCCCTGACAACCTCGACCAACCCTCGACCAACCCTCGACACCGCACCGTGACCGTCCCGCACCGCACTGCGGCGAGGCGTCCGATGACCATCAGCCCGACCACGCCCCTGATCCAGGCGCCCGCGCTTCCGCGCTGGTACACGGCAGCCCCGCGCACCACCCGCCACCGACCGACAACATCCCATCAGGAGGAACGATCATGTCCCAAGCTGACATCCTCGCCGGTCTTGCCGTCATCCTCGAAGAGGTCGCCGGTGTCGACCCGGCCGACGTGACGGCCGACAAGACCTTCATCGACGACTTGGACGTGGACTCGCTGTCCATGGTCGAGGTGGTCGTCGCCGCGGAGGAGAAGTTCGGGGTGAAGATCCCGGACGACGACGTGAAGACCCTCAAGACCGTCGGTGACGCGGTCTCCTACATCCAGCGGGCGGGTGTCGCGGCGTGACCACGACCCCCAGGCAGGTCGTCGTCACCGGCCTCGGGGCTACTACTCCCCTCGGTGGCGATGTCGCCTCGACGTGGGAGGGTCTGCTCTCGGGCCGCTCCGGCGTCCGGCGTCTCACCGAGGGCTGGGTCGAGCAGCTCCCGGTCCATATCGCCGCGCCGCTGGCGGTCGAGCCGCCGCTGGGTCGGGTCGAGGCTCGTACCCTCGACCGCAGCCAGCAGATGGCTCTGACCGCCGCGCGTGAGGCGTGGGCTGACGCGGGCTCACCCGAGGTCGACCAGGAACGCCTCGCCGCGTGTGTGGCCTCGGGGATCGGGGGCGTGCTCACCCTGCTCCACCAGCATGACGTGATCCGGGAGAAGGGCCCCCGGCGGGTATCCCCGCACCTGGTGCCGATGCTCATGCCGAACGGCCCGGCCAGCACCGTGGGCCTGGCGTTCGGCGCGAAGGCGGGGGTGCACGCCCCGGTCAGCGCGTGCGCCTCCGGCTCGGAGGCCATCGCGCTGGCGCTGGACATCATCCGGGCCGGGCGCGCCGACGTCGTGATCGCCGGCGGTACCGAGGCGGCGATCTCGGCGCTGACCATGGCCGGCTTCGCGCAGATGCAGGCGCTGTCCCGCCGCAACGACGCACCCGAGGCCGCCTCCCGTCCGTTCGACAAGGCACGGGACGGCTTCGTGCTCGGCGAGGGCGCGGCAATCCTCATCCTCGAGGCGGCCGAGCACGCGGCCGCCCGCGGTGCCCGGGTCCACGGCACCCTGGCCGGCGCCGGCATCAGCTCGGACGCCTACCACATCGCCGCGCCGGAGCCGACCGGTGCCGGCGCGGCCCGGGCGATCCGGGCGGCGCTGCGGTCCGGCTCGTTGGAACCCCGTGACGTCGTCCACGTCAACGCCCACGCCACGTCCACCCCCGCCGGTGACGCGGCGGAGGCGCTGGCGTTGCGCAGCGCCTTCGGCGACCACATCGACGAGATCGCGGTGACGTCGACCAAGTCGACCACCGGGCACCTGCTCGGTGCCGCCGGCGCGGTAGAGGCCGTGTTCAGCGTCCTGGCGCTGCGGGAGCACCTGGTTCCCGCGACGCGCAACCTCGACGCTCTCGACGACGAGATCGCGCTCGACGTCGTGCGGATCGACAACCGGACCATCCGCCCGGGCACCGCGCTGTCGAACTCGTTCGGGTTCGGCGGTCACGACATCTGCCTGGCCTTCACCGCCTGACCGCCGGCCGGCCGGTCGGCTGGTCAGACGTCCACCGCCCGCACCACCACCAACCGATGTCACCCGCGGCGGCGCCGGCCACCCCACCGCCGCCGCGGCACCGCCCGCCGTTTCGGCGAGCGTCATGGTCGCCGGACCGAGTGCCCAGCGGAAGCCGGCGCATACCACAGGTGGTCGCGTATCGGCCTCCTGCGAAGCAGTCCGACGCCGCTCAGGCAAGGAGACGCACGGTGAGTCTGTCCACGATCGACCGAGTCGACCCCCGCACACCTCAGGCTCGGCTCGCCCGGTTTTTCGATCCAGACACCCTGTCGCTGTTCGCGGTCGGCGACCCGTCCGGAGTCGTTGCCGGGCAAGGGCTTGTCGGCGGGAACGAGGTTGTCGCCTTCGCGACAGATCCGACGGTACAGGGTGGCGCGATGGGGCGCGACGGCTGTGCCCGCATCGTTCATGCCATCGAGTCCGCCGTCCGGATGAACTGCCCGGTCGTCGGGATCTGGCACTCGGGAGGCGCCCGGCTTCAGGAGGGTGTCGCCTCGCTTGACGGAGTCGGCCGGATCTTCGCCGCCACGGTGCGGGCCTCCGGTCGGATCCCGCAGCTCTCGCTCGTGCTCGGGGCCGCCGCCGGCGGAGCCGCCTACGGGCCAGCCCTGACCGACATCGTCATCATGGGCCCAGGGGCGAAGGTGTTCGTCACCGGCCCGGACGTGGTGCGTTCGGTGACCGGTGAGGAATGCACCGCCGACAGCCTGGGTGGGCCGGACGTGCACTCCAGGCGCAGCGGCGTCGTGCACGTGACCTGCGACTCCGAGGACGAGGCCGTCGAGCGGACCCGGGCGGTCGCGGTGCTGCTGGCCGATCAGCGCGACATCGGCCCCGTCACCGGACGCGAGCTCGGGGAACTGCTGCCCGACAATCCTCGGCGGGCCTACGACGTGCGCCCGCTCGTGAAGGCGGTGCTCGACGACGAGGACGAGGCCGTCGAGCTCCACCCGAGGTGGGCGCCGAACATCGTGACGGTGCTGGGACGCCTCGGCGGACGTACCATCGGGGTGGTCGCGAACAACCCGCTGCGCCGTGGTGGATGCCTCGACGCGACCTCGGCCGAGAAGGCCTCCCGGTTCGTCCGGATGTGCGACTCCTTCGGTGTTCCGTTGGTCGTGCTCGTTGACGTGCCCGGTTACCTGCCGGGTGTGGGCCAGGAATGGGAAGGCGTGGTCCGGCGGGGAGCGAAGCTGCTCTACGCATTCTCCGAATGCACCGTGCCGCGCGTCACCGTCGTGACCCGCAAGGCGTACGGCGGAGCGTACATCGCGATGAACGCCAGCAGCCTGGGCGCGACCGCCGTGTATGCCTGGCCGACCGCCCAGGTCGCCGTCATGGGCGCCGAGGCCGCCGTCGGCATTCTGCACCGTCGCAAGCTCGCCGAGGTTCCGGCCCAGCGCCGCCCCAGCGTCCTGGCGGAGCTGACCGAGGAGCACATCCGCACCGTCGGTGGCATCGACCGCGCCGTGGAACTCGGCGTCGTCGACGCGGTCGTCACCCCCGCCGCCACCCGGGGCGCGGTTGCCTCCGCCCTCGCCGACGCGCTGACCCGTTCCCGCACCGACAAGAACGTGCACGGCAACATCCCCCTGTAACATCCGGATCCCTGTTATCAGAGCCATTCTGTTACGAGAGTCCACCCTGGAGGAAAATGTTTACCTGATGCGAAATAACGATCTGCCGGCCGGCGTTGCCCTCCCTGGAGGTGCACGTATGACCCTGCAGATGGAGAAGGTAGCCGGTTCGGCATCGAAGGCGCCCGGTGGCACGTTCGCTGCCCTGCGGGTGCCGAACTTCCGGCTCTTCCTCGGCGGCCAGATCGTTTCACTCTGCGGGACATGGATGCAGACCATCGCCCTCGGCTGGCTGGTCCTCTCGCTCGGCGCCTCCGGCACGGCGCTCGGCCTGGTCACCGCCGCCCAGTTCCTGCCGGTGCTGTTCTTCGGGCCCTACGGCGGTCTGCTCGCCGACCGGACGGACCGGCGCCGCCTGCTGATCTGCACGCAGGTGGGCTCCGGACTCGCCGCGCTGGCGCTGGGCATCCTCGACCTCACCGGTACGGCCCAACTCTGGATGGTCGGGGTGGCCGCCGCGCTCATCGGCCTGTGCAACGCCGTTGACAACCCGGCCCGGCAGAGCTTCGTCCAGGAGATGGTCGGGCCGGAGCACCTTCCGAACGCGGTCACCCTGAACTCGGTCGCGATAAACGCGGCGCGCATCGTCGGCCCGGCGATCGCCGGCGTCGTCATCGTGCTCGCGGGCACCGCCGGCTGTTTCCTCATCAACGCGGCCTCCTTCGGCGCGGTCCTGTTCGCCCTGCACCGCATGGACATCTCAGCGCTGTACGATCATCCGCCGATACACCGGGCGCCGGGGCAGCTGCGGGCCGGCTTCGCCTACGTGCGCCGCACGCCGGCGCTGCGCGTACCGTTGGTCATGATGGTGATGATCGGCACGCTGTCCTACGAGTTCCAGGTCGTGCTGCCGCTCCTGGCCCGGGAGACCTTCGGGGGCACCGCGGCCACGTACAGCCTGATGACCTCGGCCATGGGGGCGGGCGCGGTCGTCGGCGGCCTGCTGGTCGCCCGCCGCCGGATTGGGCCCCGGGCACTGAGCCTGACCGCGATGACCTTCGGTGTCATCCTGCTGCTCGCCGCCGCCGCGCCGACGCTGCCGCTCGAGATCGCGACGATGGTGCTGCTGGGCGCGACGAGCGTCGCCTTCATCTCGACCGGGAACGCCACGGTCCAGCTCGCGGCCGACCCGGCGATGCGTGGGCGGGTGATGGCGCTGTGGTCGGTCGCGTTCCTCGGCACAACGCCGGTCGGCGGCCCGATCGCCGGCTGGGTCGCCCAGGCCTTCGGCGCGCGCGCCGGGTTGCTCCTGGCCGCGGGTGCGGCCATCGGCGCGGCGTTGTACGCCTTCGGCTCCCTTCGGGCCACGGCCGTGAAAGACATGGCCGTGAAAGGCATGCGCCCGGACCCGGGTCGGCTCAGTCCGATCCGGCCGCGGGTGCCGCCTCGGCAGGGCTGACGGCCGCCCGGCCGAGGTCGGGGAGCGTGTGCAGCTCATGGGTCTGCCCGCGATGAGCCTGGACCGCGTTGGAGTGATAGCTCTCGGCGACAGCAAGGAAGTCGGGCTCGTGGTAACGGCGGCCGTCGACGGTGGGGCCCAGGTACCCCTCCATGATGGCCTCCACATCCTCACCGGTGATCGTCTTGTGGGTCTCCAGCGCGTGGGTGAGGGCCAGGATCTCCCGCCGGTTCGCGGCGAGCACCTCCTCGGTACGGGCATAGAGCTCCCGAAGTTTGCCCTCGACCTGCTCGCCGAACGGCCGGTCGGCGTCGATGGAGGCGTTACCCATCTCCTGTTCCAGCATGGACAGGCGCGAGGCCAGGGTCTCCCCCATCGCCGCCGAGGAGATGAAGTTGGCCACGAGCAGGGTCGCGCTGCGCAGGTCGCCGCCGACACCGACGGTGTTGTCCCCCTCGAAGAACATCCGTTCGCCGACGAGCGAGGCGAGGGAGACCATCACCTGCACCTCGATCTCGGACTTCCACATGAACATGCGGTCCTCGACCGCGACGTGCGCCACGAACCCGCCGACGCCACCGCGGCGTTCGATGGTGGCGAGGTCGATCACCCGCCCACGCTGCATCCGGTAGGCGACGACGGCGTGGCACGCCTCGTGCAGGGCGATGCTGTGCCGTTCCCGGTCGATGTGCTCGTGGTCGTCGGCGAGGCCGTATTCCTTGATCACCCTGGCCCGGAGCATGTCCTGCCAGGTGATGACCTCCCGGCCGTCCTTCACCGCCTGGACCAGGGCCTCGTTGACGGTGTCCTTGATGGTCGCCCCGGTGGCCTCCGGGCTCATGATGGCCAGCCGGTCGATCTGATCCGGCGTGAGCTCGTGGCGCACCTTCGACAGATAGCCCTCGAAGGTGCGGATCCGGCCCTCCTTGCTGGGATAGCCCACCTTGTACTGCCGGTCGATGCGGCCGGGGCGCAGCAGCGCCTCGTCAAGCGACTGCGGCATGTTCGTCGCCATCATGACGAGGATGCGGTATTTGGGCGGTGGCTTGGGCCGCATGCCCAACGTCCGGCGCACCACCCGGTTGAGGAAGCCCCGCGGCTTCTTCAGGCCGGACATCTCGGTGAGCAGCGCCTGCAGGGTGCCGTCGAAACCGCCGCCGCCCCCGCCCATCACGAACTGCTCACGGGTGATCTCCGCGCGGGCCGCCTCGCTCAGGTAGGACAGGCCGTTGCACAGGTCCCCCGGACCGCCCTCGCCCACCGATCCGGGCCGGCCGGCGAACCGGCGGCCGGCGCCGGTCGGGAACGCACTCGCCGAGACCCGTCCTGCCGGGGCCGCGCTCACCGGGACGAATGCGGGCGACCCGGAACGGGCGAACCACGACCGGGCACCGGTTCCGGCCCCGCGGCCGAATCCCCCGGCGAGCTGACCCCGGCTCCCCAGCGTGTCGGCCTCGTCAAAGAAGACGATCACCCCGCCATAACGCAGGGAGAGCTTGCGCAGCTTGCGGAACAGCGATTTCACCTTGAGGATGCCGACCCCGATGAACATCGCTTGGAAGGCGCCCGGGTCGACGAACACGAAGGGCTTCCCGGTCTCTCCCGCGACCGCCTCGGCGATGAGGGTCTTGCCGGTGCCCGGCGGCCCCCAGAGCAGGATACCGCCGGGAACATGACCACCCCGGCTCTCGATCTCCTCCGGCCGCTCCAGGTAGAAAACGTTCTCCTTCACCCGGCTGACAACGTGGTCCTGCCCCCACACGTCGGCGAAGCGGGTAGTGATGTCCTCGGGGAAGTAGACGTCGACGCCGCCCTTGGACAGGAACCAGAACATCACGACGAACTGGCCGACGACGAGGGTCATGAGCAGGACGATCTGCAGGACCGCCGGGATGGCCTTCCAGACGGCGCCGGGGACGTTCACCATCGCGTCGAAGACCGAGGTATCGGCCAGGCGGGCGTAGACGAACAGGGCGAGCGCGGCCCCGACGATCCACTTCAGCGCACGGCTGACCCGGTACCGGTTCCAGTCGTTGAGCCGCAGCAACCGACGCTCGGCCTGCCCGAAGACCCGATCGGTCCAGAAGACGTAGTAGCCCGACCACCGTTCGCCCAGGAACATGTGGAGCTGGTGCACCAGTTCCACGCCCAGCAGGGCCAGGATCCACCAGCTGTTCCTGGCCTGGATGCGGATCGAGTCAGCCCACATCATCAACGGGTTGCCGGACACGTCGGCCGCCACGACGAAGACGAAGACCGCCCCGAGCAGGAGCAGGAACTTCACCCGGTCCCAGAAGGCGAGGGGACGGCGGCGTGGCTTGCCGGCGGTCGCGCTCGCCGGCTTCGCATCCGTGCCACCGGGGTCGGGACCAGCCAGACCGGTGGCATTCGGCTTCGGGTCCCCGCCGTCGGCGGTCCCACCTGCCTGGTCTCTCACGCCCATGACTACTGACCTCGGTCCGTCGGCTCGATCGTGAAGGACTTGGCGACATCGCCGATCTGCTGACCATGCGTGGCGTAACACAACGACGAACACGCGAGGATCAGCTGGTAGAGCACTCGCTGCCCGTTGTCGAGCAGGCTCGTCTGGTCAATGGTGACCAGCCCGGCCTGGGTCTGCACCTGGTAAATGAGGTGCACCCCGTGCACACCATCCTTCTTGTGCACAACCTCGTCCGCGAGTAGCAGGAAGTTCGGCGTCAGCCGCGCACCGTAGGGGTTCTGCCGCACGGCCTGCTCCTGCGCGGCCACCGCGTCGTCGACGGAGAGGACGAAGTTGCGCAGATCGTTGGTGGAGACCGCGTTGGCCTCCTCCGGGAGCAGGTGGCGAACCTGGACGAACCCCTTCGGCTGCGTTGCGTCCGGCACAAGGAGCCGGGTGTTGTCGAACCGCTGGGCCGCGTCGATGCCGACGACCCATTCCCGCGACATGAGACCGCGCAGCATCTCGGGGCTGACATTGCGGGCGTCGATCCCGAAAAGCGCAGGTCCGGGCATCTCCTGGTGATTCCACCCGGTCGGGACACGCACAAACGCGCCGTCCTTCTTGTTGGTTACGTATTCGTAACTCGGTGAGCCGCAGGCAGCGGCGGCGAGGAACACCGAGACGATTACGCCGAGCAGCAGCAGGGTGCCAGGGGCGGACTTTCGGCGCGGACGTGTCATCCGACGTCGAGCCTCCACGGCGAACCTCCAGCTTCGCGAGGTTGAACACATGGTGCGGCGCCGGGCCATGGTCCTTTGCTTTCCTTCGAAAAGTGTGACTCAGGACGGGGTCGACCTACGCAACCTTCGCCAAAAAGAGAGGAAGTACATACCCTCCGCTGTCGGATGCTCCGGGTGCCCGACGCCACTCCGGCACGCCGAACCCCGATTCGGTGACCACGGGAGTCAAGGCAATCACAATAAGTCATAATCTGCCTGTGGGGCAACACGAACGCCAACCTGGAGGTGGACGCCGCTGCCCGGGCCTCGGATCGGCGTGTGCGGCATACCCCGATCCCCCCGTGGTCGAACCAACGTCCCCGGGCATACCGCACGCCTCCTCCAGATCGGGCACCGGGCCGGGCCCCGGGCCGGGCGAAACGCCATCCCGGGTGAGGCACCGTGGCCGCACTCGGGCGGTGCGGCCACGGTCGGGCCGAACGCGGCATCCCAGGCACACTGTCGGTATGGCCCACTATCGGCATGGTCGTAAGGTTCCCGCGCTTCGTCCCGCGCGGCGGCACCTCATCGGCGGACTGACGGTGGTCGCGGTGTTCGTCCTGGTGGGGCTGGCCGCCTGGAACCCGATCGCGGCCCTGCCAGCACTCGCCGCGATCATCATACTCGGTGTGATCGACTGGGTCGTCGTGACGGCCTCCCCCACCTCCGGAGACCTGCCCTCCGGACCTGCCGCGTTCACCGGGGACGAACCCGGCTGGGAGGGCGGGATGGACACACCGACGCAGGTGCTGCCGCGACTGACCTTCGGATACGCGCGGGCGTCGGCGCGTGGCGAGGAGTACGCGGAGCCGGACCAGGACGCGGTGCGCACCATGGCGATCGACATGCGCGGCTACCTCGACGAGGCGGGTCCGGGCCGGATGGGCTGAGCGGGTCCGGTCCCCGCCCGCGCCAGGAGGCCAAGCACGGCCGACGTCGCCGCGCGCGCCGCCGCGGCCTCCCGCTCACCATCCGTACCCCCCTCGCCTCCGCCCTCCTCACCGTGGGCACCGCCCGCGTTCCGGCCGGCGGCCAGACCAACCAGGAACGCGGTGAGTGGCGCCGCGGGACGCGCGACCCCGTGGGCGACGTCGCGCGCGAGATCGAGAACAGCGCCCACGTCGATCCGTGCCGCGTCGAGGCCGAGCTCGGCGCAGACGTCCGACACCCACTGCGCCAGGACGTCCCGCTCCAGGAGGTTCTTGTCCCGAACGTTCTTGTCCCGAACGTTGCCGGCACCCGAGCCGACGGCCGCGGCGGGCGGCGGGCGATGACGTCCGGCCTCCGGGGGCGGCGGATCCGCCGAAGCCCGATGATCGGACCGCGACTGGTGATCAGGCTGCTGGTCATCGGCGGAGGTCATAGGTCCATCGTGCCGGGCCGGGCCACGCTCCCCCACCGCGGCCCAGCTGCGGGCCCGCGCCACATCCGCCGGTTCGTCGCAGTCGAGGCAGGTCCGGGCGGGCGCCCGGACCGCGGTCACCGGACGGTCTGCGAACAGGCCGCGCACCGGGCGCCCGATCGGATCGGCGGGTAGCGCCGCCCACAGCGAGGCCGTCCGCCACACCGCGGCCAGAAACTGCCGGCGACCGTCCGGGTCGACCAGCAGCGCGGCCTGCGCCGCGGGGTCCGCGACCCCACGGCGCAGCAGCGCGATCTCCCGGCCGGTCAGGAACGGCAGGTCGGCGGCGAGGACGGCGACGAACGGTGTGGTGATCTCGACAAGGCCGGCGGCGATCGCCGCGACCGGTCCCCCGCCGGGCGGATCCTCCCGACACCAGCGCACCCGACCAGGCGGAATCGGAGCGACGGCCAGGTCACGCCGGGGACCGACGATGACCACCCGTTCGGCGTCCAACACCGCGGACAGCACCCGCTCGAGCAGGGTGGAACCGCCGACCATCACCGCCGGCTTGTCCCGGCCGCCGAGCCGGCGCGCCCCACCCCCGGCCAGCACCAGGGCACTCCAACCCGCGGGGACACCGGCATGCGACCCGGACCTGGCCACCGTCATCCGCCGATCGCGGACATCGGCCGGTCCGGCTGCCGAAAGGTCGGTTCGTCGATGCCGTGCCCCGCCTTCTTGCCCCGCACGGCCGCCCGCCACAGAGCCGCGAGCCGCTCGTCGTCCGCGCCGGCACGCATGGGGGTCCGCAGATCGCTCTCCCGCCGGGCGAACAGACAGTCACGCACCTGGCCGTCAGCGGTCAGCCGGACCCGGTCACAGGCCGCGCAGAACGGCGCCGACACCGAGGCGATCACCCCCACCCGCCCGGGCCCACCGTTCACCTCGAACAACTCGGCGGGCGCACTGCCGCGGCCCGGCAGCGGCGTGAGGGTGAACTCCGCCCGCAGGCAGGCAAGGATCTCGCCGGCCGTCACCATCGTGTCCCGACGCCACGCATGCTGCGCATCCAGCGGCATCTGCTCGATGAACCGCAGCTCGTAGCCCTCCCGCAGACACCAGCGCAGTAACCGGGGGGCTTCGTCGTCGTTGACGCCCCGAACGAGGACGCTGTTGACCTTGACCGGGGTGAGCCCGCTCGCGGCGGCGGCGGACAGTTCTGCCAGCACGTCACCGAGCCGCTCCCGGCGGGTGATCCGGACGAACCGGTCCGCGTCCAGCGTGTCCAGGGAGACGTTGATCCGGTCCAGACCGGCGGCCCGCAGCGGGCCCGCCAGGCGGGCCAGGATCAGACCATTCGTGGTGACGGACAGTTCGGGCCGCGGCCGCAGGGCCGCGAGCCGCGCCACCAGCTCCACCAGACCCGGACGCAGCGTGGGCTCACCGCCGGTGAGGCGAATCTCGGTCACGCCGAGCCGCCCAACCGCGACGCCAACCAGCCGGACTACCTCGTCGTCGGTCAGCATCCGCTCACCAGGAAGCCACGCGAGTCCCTCGGCCGGCATGCAATAGGTACACCGGAGGTTGCAGCGGTCCGTCAACGACACCCGCAGGTCCGTCGCGATGCGACCATGGGTGTCAGTGAGGCTCATTCCTCCAGGGTAAGAGCCGTTCGTCTGAGTCGCGGCTCGTCCCGAGTCGGGCCACGCGGCGGCGGACTCACCGGCGGGACGCGATCGGGACGGAGGGGCCACGACGTGGGCAGTCGGACCGTGGCCGCCCCGATCGCCTGCGAGACTACAACTCGTGCGGTCGACGGACGTCCGCGGTCACTGGGCGGCGGTTCGGCCCACGGCACCGCGGCGGCACCGGCGGCGGGGTCGGCGAGGTCGGCAGGGTCGGCGAGGTCAGAACATCGGTAGGGGAGGGCTCGGCGATGCAGGTCTTCGGGGTTGACGTCGGCGGAAGCGGAATCAAGGGCGCTCCGGTCAACGTCGAGGACGGGTCGCTGGCTGCGCCCAGGTTCCGGCTGGCGACTCCGCAGCCGGCCGAGCCCACCGCGGTGGCCGCGACCGTGGCGGAGGTGGTTGGCCGCTTCGGCTGGTCGGGACCGGTGGGAGCCACCCTGCCCGCAGTGGTCAAGAACGGGATGGCGCTCACGGCGGCGAACATCGCCCCGTCCTGGATCGGCACCGACGTGGTGTCCCTGTTCGCCGAGGCGCTGGGCGGGTCGGCCGCCGCCACGGGCCCGGTGGACATCACCGTGATGAACGACGCGGACGCGGCGGGCATCGCCGAGATGACCTTCGGCGCCGGACGCGACACCACCGGCCTGGTCGTCGTGACGACGTTCGGAACCGGGATCGGTACCGCGCTGTTCCTCCACGGCCAGCTCGTGCCCAACACCGAACTCGGCCACTTGGAGATCTCCGGGCACGACGCGGAGACCAGGGCGTCCGATGCGGCCCGGGAACGCGAGGGCCTCTCCTGGGAGAAGTGGGCCAAGCGGGTGACCAGGTACCTCAACACCATCGAGGCGCTGCTCTGGCCCGACCTCATCATCATCGGTGGTGGGGTGAGCAAGAGAGCGGACAAATATCTCGACCAGCTCGAGGTGCGTACCCGAGTGATCCCCGCGCAACTCCAGAACGAGGCGGGCATCGTCGGCGCCGCCATCTCCGGCCTGGTCGACCAGAACCGGCCCCGACCGGCTGCCCGGCCCGCCCGCCGCCGAGGTCCCGCGACCCGCCCCCCGGGCGGCAGGCGACCATAATCCACCG
>NZ_CDXDOS010000016.1:6864-31887 GCF_978021245.1 Frankia sp. CoBUL1 | reverse complement strand
CCGGTCCGGACTTCTTCGCGGGCCTGCATCTGCTGTTCGCCGGGGGCGTGCATGACGCCCGTTCCGCTGCGATGGTCGCAGCGGCGGCCGGGCCGCTCGCCGAGCGGGGCGCGAGCGTCGGCGTGCTGATGGGCACCGCGTACCTGTTCACCGCCGAGGCCGTCGCGTCCGGGGCGATCCTGCCGGGTTTCCAGCAGGCCGCTCTCGACTGCGAGCGCACCGTGCTGCTCGAGACCTCTCCCGGTCATGCCACCCGGTGCGTGGAGTCCGCGTACGTCCACACCTTTCTGGGCCGTCGCCGTGAGCTGATCGCCGCCGGCAACTCCCGCCAGCAGATGTGGGAGGAGCTCGAGGCGCTCAACCTCGGCCGGCTGCGGGTCGCGAGCAAGGGCCTGCGCCGTGAGGGCAGCAAGGTCGTCACAGTCGATCCCGCGACCCAGGCCCGGGACGGCATGTACATGATCGGACAGGTCGCCGCCCTGCGTTCGCGGCGGACGAGCATCGCCGAGCTGCATGACGAGGTCACCGCGCAGGCCACGGCCGGGCTCGCCGCCCGGTCCGCCGAGCCACGGCCCGCCGACAGGAGCGCGGCGCCCGACCGCCCGACCGCCCGGGCGCCCGGCATCGCGATCGTCGGGATGTCAGCGATCTTCCCGGACGCCCCGGACCTGGCCAGCTTCTGGGCGAACATCGTCGCCGGCAACGACGCCATCCGCGAGGTCCCGGCCGATCGCTGGGATGCCGAGGTCTACTACCACCCGGACGCGGTGCTCAGGGACGCTGGCCGCAGGACGCCGTCGAGATGGGGCGGTTTCCTCCCGCAGGTGCCGTTCGACGCGCTGGCCTACGGTATCCCGCCGAAGTCGCTGCGCAGTATCGAGACCAGCCAGCTCCTCGCGCTGGAGGTCGCCGCCCGCGCGCTGCGCGGCGCCGGGTACGACGTGGGCCAGAAGGACGTGGGCCAGAAGACCGCCGGCGAGAGTCGGGCGTTCGACCGCTCCCGCATGTCGGTGGTCTTCGGCACGGAGGCCGGGACGGATCTCTCCGGTGCCTACAGCTTCCGCTCCCTGTGGCCGGCGCTGCTCGGGGACCTGCCGGCCGAGCTGGAGGAGTTCCTGCCGGAGCTGGACGAGGACTCATTCCCGGGCATGCTCGCGAACGTCATCGCTGGCCGGGTCGCCAACCGGCTGGACCTCGGCGGGGTGAACTTCACCGTGGACGCGGCCTGCGCGTCGTCGCTCGCCGCCCTCGACGCCGCCTGCAAGGAGCTCGTCGCGGGCACCTCGGACATGGTGCTGTGCGGCGGCGTGGACACCCACGCGGGCGCCCACGACTTTCTGCTGTTCTCCTCCGTCCATGCGCTGTCTCCGGGCGGGCGGTGCCGCAGCTTCGACGCGGGCGCCGACGGCACCAGCCTCGGCGAGGGGGTGGCCGTCATCGTGCTCAAGCGGCTCGCGGACGCCGAACGGGACGGCGACCGGATCCACGCCGTCATCCGGGCCGTCGCCGGTTCCTCCGACGGGCGGGCCCTGGGGCTGACCGCGCCGCGCAAGGCCGGCCAGGTGCTCTCCCTGGAACGGGCCTACGGGCGGGCGGGGATCTCGCCCAGCGAGATCGGTCTGCTGGAGGCGCACGCGACCGGAACGGTCGTGGGGGACCGCACCGAGCTCGCCACCCTCACCGAGGTCTTCACCAACCACGGTGCGACGCCGGGCCAGTGCGCGGTGGGTTCGGTGAAGTCGCAGATCGGGCACACGAAGTGTGCGGCGGGCCTGGCCGGTCTGATCAAAATGGCCAAGGCCGTCGAGACCGGGGTGCGGCCGCCGACCCTGCACATCGAAACGCCGAACGCCTATTGGGACGCCGAGACCAGCCCGTTCTACTTTGACGACGTCGCCAGGCCGTGGGTTGCCCCGGCCGAGCGGTGCCACGCCGGTGTGTCGGCCTTCGGATTCGGCGGCACCAACTTCCACGTCGTGCTGTCCGCCTATGACGGCGGACCCGAGCCCGCCCACGGCCTCGACAGCTGGCCCGCGGAGTTGTTCGTCGTCCGCGGCACCGACCGGGCGGCGGCCACCCGGGCGCTGGACCGGCTGGCCGAGCTGATCGTCGCGAACGACGCGGCCGGACGGCCGTTCCGCCTGCGTGACCTCGCCTCCACCGTCTGCGCGGAACGCGGCGGCCCGGTCCAGCTCGCGTTCGTCGCCGACGACCTCGACGCGCTGCCCACCGCCATCGACCAGGCGCGCACGTTCACGTCGAACCCTCGGGCGGGTCTGTTCGTCCGGGACCAGGACGCGGATCCGGGTGCCACCGCGTTCCTCTTCCCCGGTCAGGGCAGTCAGCGGCCCGGCATGCTCGCCGACCTGTTCATCGCCTTCCCACGGCTGCGGTCCGTGCTGGACCTCGCCCCCCGGTGGGCGGATACGATGTTCCCGCCGGCGGCCTTCTCCCGGGAGCAGAAGGCCGCCCAGGCGGCCGCGATCACCGACACCCGTGCGGCCCAGCCGACGCTGGGGCTCGCCGGGCTTGCCGTCCACGACCTGCTGACCAGCCTCGGGGTGCGCTCGGACCACGTCGCCGGGCACTCCTACGGCGAACTGGTCGCGCTGTGCGCAGCCGGGGCGCTGGACCGGCGGGACCTCATCGGCCTGAGCGAGGCCCGTGCCGCGGCGATCCTGGCAGCCGCTGGCGACGACCCGGGCACGATGGCTGCGGTCTCCGCGTCGGTCGAGCAGGTCCGCGCCGCGCTCGACGGGGCCGTTACGGGTGGGGAGGCCGGACCGGGCCGGGTCGTCGTGGCCAACCACAACGCCCCGCGGCAGAGCGTGATCTCCGGGCCGACGGACGCCGTTGCCGCCGCCGTGGCGGCTCTCGGCCGGGCCGGCATCAGCGCCAAGCCGATCCCGGTCGCGTGCGCCTTCCACAGCCCGGTGGTGGCGGAAGCGGCGACGGCGCTGGCCGCCCGGCTCGATGAGGTCGAGGTCGAGGCGCCGACCCTGCCGGTCTGGTCCAACACGACCGCCGGGCCCTACCCCGGCAGCCCGGACGAGGTGCGGGCGACGCTCGCCGGTCAGGTGGCGGCGCCGGTCAGGTTCGTCGAGCAGATCGAGGCGATGTACGCCGCGGGGGTGCGGACCTTCGTCGAGGCCGGGCCCGGCCGCGTCTTGGCGCAACTCGCCGGCAGGATTCTGGCCGGTCGACCGCACCGGGTGGTGGCCACCGACGTCGCCGGCGAGCCGGGGCTGCGCCGGTTGCTGCTGGCCCTCGCCGAGCTTGCCGCCGTCGGCGTCGAGCTCGACCCCTCCGCGCTGTTCACCGGCCGCGACGCCCGGGTGGTCAGCGCGACGGACCTGCCGCGCCGTCCCGGCTGGCTCATCGACGGGGCCTATGTGCGCACGCCCGACGGCCGCTTCCTTCCTGGTGGGCTGCGGCCGCCGACCCGGCTGACGGCGCGGACGACGTCACCCGGGGTCGCATCCGTGCCCGAGATCGTCGGCGTGCGCGGGTTCGTCGAGGACACCGTGGCGCAGGCTCCCCCGTTCGACCGCGCCGGCGTAACCGACCACAGCGAGACGACCGACGACCCTGCGGCGGGGCCCGCCGGACTGGCCGAACTTGGAGGTGACGGACCGGTGGACGCCGTGGTGCTGGAGTTTCTGCGGACCACCCGGGCACTGGTCGCGGCGCAACGTGACGTCGTACTGGGCTACCTGGGCATCGACCCGACCGGCCTGGCCCGGCCCGGCCAGCTCTCCGAGGGGCAGCCGGCGGACCTTGTGCCGCCGCGGCCGGGGGTCGTGTCCGACGACGCGCCGGGCTTCGTGCCGCCGCGGCCGGGGGTCGTGTCCGACGACGCGCCGGACATGGCTGCCGCGAGTCGGGTGGTGCTGGACCGGGCCGCGGTGTCGGCCGCGGTGGTGGGGGTGATCGGGGAACAGACGGGTTATCCGGTGGAGATGCTGGAGCCTGATCTGGATCTTGAGGCCGACCTGTCGATCGACTCGATCAAGCGGACAGAGATTCTGGGGGAGCTGGCGCAGCGGCTGGGTCTGGTGGATGCCGGGTCGGGGGAGCTGGGCGAGGAGGTCGTCGAGGAGCTGGCGGCGATCAAGACCGTCCGCGGCATCGTCGACTGGATCGTCGCGTCGGTGGATCCGGATGCCGCCGGCGCGGCTGAACCAGCTGAACCAGCTGAACCAGCCGAGCCCGCCGGGCCCGGTCGGTCCGCCGGAGTCGCGAAGTCCGGGGGGCCGGCTCGACAGCCGCGATCCCGCTACGGCGGTTCGTTGTCGAACCGGAGATCGTCCCCGTGCCCTCGACCCCGGAGCCGGTCGGATGTGCCGGGTCGCTGGCCGGGGCCCGCTTCCTTCTCGTCGAGGGCGGCCTCGGGGTCGGACTCGAGCTCGCCACGTTGCTGGAGCAGGCGGGTGCCGAGGCCCGCATCCTCGCTGCCGACGACCGGGGCCTGGTCGGTCAGGTTCGAGCCGGCGCCGGCGCGGACGGCCTGGTGTGGATCGCCTCGATCGATCCCGGTGCCGGCAACCACGCCGTTCTTCCTGCCGCGTTCGCGGCACTGCGGGCCGCGGCCCTCGGCGGCAGCCGGCGGATGCTCGTCGCGACCGGGCACGGCGGGCGCTTCGGTCGCCCGTCGCCCCACGGCACCGGAGCGCTCGCCCCGGGCGACGCCGGGGACGAGGGGATCCAGCTGACCCCGGGGATGGGCCTCGCCGGCCTGGTGCGCACGATCGCCTGGGAGGTTCCCGACATCGCGGTCCGCCTCGTCGACGTCGAACCGAAGGACGAACCGCGTCGGATCGCCGAGAGCCTGCTCGTCGAGCTGCTCACCCCCGGCGGGCCGTCCGTGGTGGGTTACCGTGACGGGGTCCGCGCGACCCCGCGGATCCGGCCGGTGGAGCTGGGCGTCGCGGGCGACGTGGGCGCGGCGGGCTATGCGGGCGAACTGCCCGCCGAGCTTGGTCCCTCCTCGGTGGTGCTGCTCACCGGTGGCGCGCGGGGTATCACGGCGGCCGTCGCAGTGGAGCTCGCCCGGCGCAGCGGCTGCGCCATCGAGCTGATCGGGCGCACCCCACCGCCCACCGGACCGGAGGATCCGGTGACGGCGGATGCGCTCGACGCCCCGGCGCTGCGCCGCGCGCTTGTCGCCACCGGCGTCCGCCGGCCGGCCGAGATCGAGTCCCAGGTGGTCCGGTTGCTCGCCGAGCGGGAGGTGCGCACCACGCTGGAGGTCCTTGGTCGGCTGGCCTCGTCGGTGCGTTACCACGCGATGGACGTGCGTGACGGCGCCGCCGTTGCCTCGGTCGTGGCCGACGTCTACGCCCGCCACGGTCGCCTCGACGGCGTGGTGCACGGCGCGGGCATCCTGGCGGACCGACTCCTGCGGGACAAGACGCCCGAGTCGTTCGACCAGGTGTACCGAACGAAGATCGACGGTGCCCGGGCGCTGCTGGCGGCGCTGCGGGACGATGTCGGCTTCGTCGCCCTGTTCGGGAGTGTCGCGGACGTCTTCGGCAACCGCGGCCAGGTCGACTACGCCGCCGCGAACGACGCCCTGGACACGCTCGCCGCTGCCTGTGCGGGCCGCTTCGCCGGCCGGGTGGTCAGCGTCGACTGGGGTCCCTGGGAATCCGCGCGGGACTTCGTGGCACGGGCCGGCGGACCGGCCCCCGCGGTGGCCGGGGGCGCGGTGGCCGGTGTGACCGGCGGTGGGATGGTCTCCCCGGAGCTTGCCCGGGAGTACGCGCGCCGTGGCATCGGCCTGATCGATCCCGCCGACGGGGTGGCCGCCCTGCTGCGGGAGCTGGCCGCTCCGGCGGGCACGCCCGCGCAGGTCGTCTACATGTGCGCCTCGGTGGAGTCGTTCGATGCCTGAGCCCGGTGCCGGGCCGGGGGGGCGGTCGGCGTCGGGATCCCGGTCCGCGCCCGGGGGCGGTGCCCCACCCATCGCCCTGGTCGGGATGGCGGCGCTGTTCCCCGGCGCCGGCGACCTCGGCACCTTCTGGGGCAACATTGTCGGGGGTGTCGACGCGATCCGGGAGGTGTCGCCGGAGCGTTTCGACGTTGACGACTACTTCCGCCCCGACCTGTTTCGCCCCGACCCGCCCCGCGGTGACCGTCCCGGTGCCGGACCGGGCGGTGTGGGCAGACCCGGCGGTGCCAGCGACGCCTTCTACTGCCGGCGTGGCGGTTTCGTCGAGGAGTTCGCGTCGTTCGATCCGGCCGCGTTCGGCATCATGCCGCTGGCCGTCGACTGGGCCGAACCCGACCAGCTGCTGTCCCTGCGGCTCGCCGCCGAGGCGATCACGGACGCCGGCGGTCCCGAGCGGTTGGGGGACGCCGAGCGTGTCGGGGTGGTGCTCGGCCGCGGCGGCTACGTCGGTCCCGGGGTCGCCAAGCTCGAACAGCGGGTGCGCACCTCCCGCCAGATTGTCACGACGCTGCGCGAGATCCTGCCCGACCTGCCGGCCGAGGCCGTCGAACGGGTCCGGGAGGCGTTCGTCGCCCAGCTCGGACCGCAGCGCCCCGAGGCGTCCATCGGGCTGGTGCCGAACCTCGCAGCCTCCCGCATCGCCAACCGGCTCGACCTGCGCGGACCCGCCTACACCGTGGACGGGGCCTGCGCGTCATCGCTCATCGCCGTCGACATGGCGATGCGTGACCTCGGGTCCGGCCGGACCGACGCGATGATCGTCGGTGGCGCCCACATCGTGCACGAGGCGTCGTTCTGGAGCGTCTTCACCCTGCTGCGGGCGTTGTCCCCGAGTGAGATCATCCGTCCCTTCGACCGGCGGGCCGACGGCATCCTCATCGGCGAGGGCGTCGGCATGGTCGTCCTCAAGCGGCTTGCCGACGCCGAGCGCGACGGTGACCGGATCTACGCGGTGCTGCGGGGATCGGGCACGTCCAGTGACGGCCGGTCCGCCTCGCTGATGGCCCCGGCCGTCGAAGGCCAGACGCTCGCCGTCCGCCGGGCCTGGGCGGATGCCGGGCTCGACCCGACGGCGCCGGGTGCGATCGGCCTCGTCGAGGCGTACGGCACGGCCACCCCCACCGGCGACGCTGTGGAGCTCGCCACCCTCAGCCGGATCTTTGGCACCGCGTCGGGCGGACCGGCTGGGCCGGGTCGGGCGGACATCGGGATCGGTTCCGTCAAGTCCATGATCGGTCACGCGATGCCGGCCGCGGGCGCGGCCGCTCTGATCAAGACCGCGCTGGCGCTGCACCACCGGGCCCTGCCGCCCACGCTGCACTGCGACGAGCCGCATCCGGCGTTCGTGGGCAGCCGGTTCGCGCCGGTGCGCGCCGTCGTCGAGTGGGACGCCCCGGCCGGCGGCGGTCCCCGCCGAGCGGGGGTCAACGCCTTCGGGTTCGGCGGCATCAACGCCCATCTGGTGCTGGAGGAGGCGCCGGCACCCGCAGCGGTGACGGCGGCCCGTACGTTCGCAGCCCCGGCGGTGACCACGGTGGACCGGGCGGCCGACCCGGACGTCGGTCCGGACGCCGAACCGGTGCTGCTGCTCGCCGGGGCCGACGCGGCTGACCTGCTGGCCCAGCTCGACGTCCCGGACGCGGAACTGCTCGCCCGCGACGACGCCGCGACCCCGCCGACCGGTGGGCCGTGGCGGCTGGCCCTGGTCGCGCCGACCGCCCGTCGGCTGGCGCTTGCCCGCACCGTCGTCGAGCGCGGCACCCCCTGGCGGGGACGCAACGACCTGTGGTTCACCCCGGCAGGGATGTTCGCCCCCGCGCGGGCGGGTGGGGACTCCCCGGCGCAGACCGCTTTCCTGTTCTGCGGCTTGGAGGACAAGTTCACCCCGCGGATCGACGATGTCTGCGAACACTTCGGGCTGACGAAGCCGACCCTCGACGACACCGGGATGCTCGGCCGGCATGGCGTCGCGAGCGTTGAGGTCGGCCGGATCCTCGATGTGGCGCTGCGGCGGCTCGGGATCATCCCGGACCTCGTCGGCGGCCACAGCATCGGCGAGTGGAACGCGATGATCTCCTGCGGGCTGATCACCGACGAGTACACCGACGACTTCCTCGCCGGCTTCGACCCGACAGCCCTGGAGGTGCCGGGGGTCGTCTTCGGCGCGCTCGGCTGCGGCGCGCAGCGCGCGACGGAGGTCATCGCCGGGCTCGACGAGGTCGTCGTCTCCCACGACAACTGCCCGCATCAGTCGATCATCTGTGGGCGGGAGGACAGCGTGCGTACCACGCTGGACCGGCTGCGCCGCGACGGCGTGCTGGGCCAGATCCTGCCGTTCCGGTCGGGGTTCCACTCCCCGTTCCTCGAACCGTACCTGGATCCGATGCGGGCGCGGCTCGCCCGCACCACGTTCGTCGAGGCGAGCGTGCCGATCTGGTCGGCGACCACGGTGGCGCCCTACCCGAGCGACCACGACGCCATCCGCGCGCTCGCTCTTCGACATCTGGTCGAACCGGTACGCTTCCGCCAGCTCGTCGAGCGGCTGCGCGAGCGCGGGGTGCGTGCCTTCATCCAGGTCGGAGTGGGCAGCGTCGCGGGATTCGTCGACGACACCCTGCCCGGCAACGACCATCTCTCGTTGGTCACGAATACCGTGAAGCGTCCCGGGCTGGACCAGCTGCGGCGGGTCGCGGCGGCGATGTGGGCGGAAGGCGCCGCGCCCCGGATGGACCTGCTGCCCTGCCGGTCGCGACCCGCGCCGGCGGTGCCGCAGCCCCCCGGCGGCCAACGGACCGCACCGCGTCGGCGCCCCGGTGCGGTTGAGCCTCGGCACCCCCCTGATCCGCCTCGGCGGCGGGGCCGGCGACCTGCTCAACCCGGGCAGTGCCGATCGGACCCACCGGAACCCGCCGTCCTGGGCCGGAGGTGCCGTGCCGACGCATCCGGTGATTGCCGAGCTGCGGGCCGCGCTCGCCGAGGCGGACGCGGTGATGTCCACCGTGGTCGACCGCTGGTCGCATGGGGCGACGCCGGCTCGGGTCCCCCCGCCCGGATCGGGGGGCAGGGCGATCCGGGGCGATGCGACCCCGGGCGCCGTACGGTCGGGCGGCGTACGGTCGGGCGGTGTGCGCGGTGGTGCTCGGTTCCGCGCCGACGATGGTCCCCGGGGCGGCGGCACGTCCGGCGGTGCCGGCGGAAACGGCGACGCGGGTTCGACGGGTGTCCCTCCTCGCCGCGGCGCGAGCACGGCCGACGGCGGGGCCGGTCGGGGCACGGGCGCCGATCGGACGTCCGCGGTGGGCTGGGTACCCGTGCCCCGTGACAGTCCCGAACCCGGGCCGCGGATGTTCCGGCGACGGCTGTCGCTGGCGTCGATGCCGCACATCGTCGACCACTGCTTCTACCGTCAGCCGCCGGGCTGGGCGGACATATCCGATCTGTTCCCGGTCGTGCCGATGACCGAGGTTCTCGAGCTCATGATCGGCGAGGCCGCCGCGCTGCTGCCGGGCCGGGTGCCGGTCGGTGTCCGAGAGGTTCGGGCGTTGCGCTGGCTCGCGATCGAGCCGGCGGTGGAGGTGTCCATTGCGCTCGCCCCCGCGGGGCCGGACGCGGTGCGGGTGACCGTGGACGGCTACGCCCGCGGCACGGTGCTGTTCGCGGCGGACCACCTGCCGTCGCCCGAGTCGACCGCGATCACCGCCGATCTGTCCGTGGGCCGGACGGGCCCGACGCTGCCCGTCGAGCGGCCCCCGCGGCATCGTGGCAGGGATCTCTACGGGGCCCGGTTCCTCTTCCACGGTCCCGGCTACCAGGGCATCCATCGGATCGAGGCGATCGCCCCGACCGGTATCCGGGGGCGTCTGCGGGTACCGCCGGCGTCTGGCGCCCTGCTCGACAACGTGGGCCAGCTCTTCGGCTACTGGGCGATGGAGCATCTGTCCGACGACTCCCTCCTGCTCCCGCAGTCCCTGGCCGACGTGCAGTTCCACGGCCCGGCGCCGGTGGAGGGCGACCTGGTGGACCGCGTCGTACGGATCCGGCAGGTGGCCGAGCGCACGGTGACCGCGGACATGGAGGTGCGGCGGGCCGACGGACGTGTCTGGGCGGTCATCACCGGGTGGACCGACCGCCGGTTCGCCAACGACGACGTGCTCTGGGCGATGGTGCGTGCGCCGGAGTTGAACACGGTGGCCCAGCCCTCCGGTGAGGGCTGGGTGGTCGCCGTGGACCGCTGGCCCGACGCGGCCTCGCGGGAACTGATCGTGCGCCACTACGCCGATGCCGCCGAGCGTGCCCGGCTCGCCGCGCTCAACCCCAGGGCGGCACGCGGCCGGCTGTTGGGACGGATTGCCGCCCAGGACGCAGTCCGGCGATGGCTGTGGGAACGGGGAGCGGGGCCCGTCTGGGGGATCGAGGTCGGGATCCGTAACGACGACGTGGGTGCCCCGGTCATCACCTCCCTGCCGGCGCGGCCGGGTGTCCCAGCGCTCGACCCCCCGGGGGTATCGCTCGCCCACAAGCCGGAGCTCGCCGTGGCCTTGGTCGCCGCGGACGGGGAGGTTGGCATCGATCTTGAGCGGATCGTGTCCCGCGCCGCCGGGGTCGAGAAGGCGGCCCTGGCGCCCACCGAACTGCGCCTGCTCGACCGGGTCGCCGGCACCGATCCTCACCGGCGGGCCGTGTGGTTCACCCGGCTGTGGGCGGCGAAGGAAGCGGCGGCGAAGGCCGACGGAACGGGCCTCGCCGGCCGTCCACGTCGGTTCGTCGTGGACGGCCCCCATCCCTTCCCGGGGAAGGCCCATTCCCCGGGAAGGGATGGGCTCGCGTCCTCCCCGGTGGGGGGCACCCCGCCTGACCTGGTCCGGGTCACCGTCTACGGGGATGGTCCCGACGGGTCGGTGCCGGAACGGACCCGGTGGGTGGCCTTGCGTACGGTGGACGCCGCCGGCCGGATTCAGCCGGAACCGACCGGCCCGGCGCCCCGCGAGGGCGGGGTATCGCCGTCGCGGCGTCAGGACGCTGTGGGCGATGACGCCTCCACCGGAAGAGTCGATATCGCTACCGTCAGTTATGTAGTCGCCTGGACCTCCCCCGAGGTCGAGGCGCATGGTCTCCAGAGCCAGAAGGAGTGTTGATGATGTCTGCGCCGAGCACGACGAGGCAGGGTTCTCCCGGCCCGGATCCGGACGACCGCACCGACGCCGTCACGCGGGCCGAGGCCGAGGCCCGGATCCTCGGTGAGGTCACGGAGCTCCTGCGGGAGGTGATCGGGGAGGAGTACGTCGTGGACATGGAGATCACGATGGCCACCTCGTTCAATCAGGATCTCGAGCTGGAGAGCATCGAGTTCGTGGCGCTGGCCGACCGGCTGCGTGGGTGCTACGGCGAGGCGGTGGACTTCGTCGGCCTCCTTGCCGACATGGACGTCGACCAGGTGATCAACATGCGGGTCGGCGAGGTCGTCCGCTTCATCGTCGACAGCCTCCCGACGCTGGCGCCGGCGGGATCGGCCTGAAGGCCCGTGGCTGAGATCATCGCGAACGGGATCCGGCTGCACGTGCAGCGACTGGCGCCCAGGGGCGGAGCGTCCACGGACTCGCCGGTCGTCGTGATGGTGCACGGCATGGTGATGGACAACATCTCCAGCTTCTACTTCACGCTGGGCAACTGCCTCGCCGATGCCGGCTGCGACGTCATCTGCTACGACCTGCGCGGCCACGGGCGCAGCGAGCGGACCCGCAGCGGCTACGAGCTGGCGGACTCGATGGCCGATCTGCTCGGGCTGCTCGACGAGCTCGGGGTGGATCGCCCGGTGCACCTGGTGGGTAACAGTTACGGCGCCACGATGGCGCTGGCTTTCGGGCTGGAGTTCACCTCCCGGGTGGCGAGCCTGACGCTGATCGAGCCGCCGTTCCTGATCGAGGGTCTCGGCGAGGAGATGGCCCGATCGCTGACCCAGATCCTCGTCGCGATGACCGACGAGGAGGTCCAGGAGTGGTTGGACAACGGCGCCGGACGCGTGGCCAGCCGCGCCACCCGGGCCGCGCAGCGGCTGCTGCAGGAGACGACGATCGCCACCGACATGCTGGCGACTCCGCCGTTCTCCACCGAGGCGCTGGCCGCGCTGAACGTCCCGGTGCTCGCGGTGTACGGGGAGAACTCCGACATCATCGGGCAGGCTGCGGGCCTGGCCGCGCTGGTGCCCGAGTGCACCCTGATCGTCCTGGAGCACCACACGCACATGGTGCTGCGGGAGGCCGCGCACTACCTGCGGGACCTGATGCGGTGGTGGTTGTTCCGCCGCCAGACGCCGCCGCCGCCCTACGTGCGCGCGAACGGCCGGCGCTTCGCCACCCCGGACTGGGTGACGCAGCGGGTGCCGCCGCCCGATCTCAACGCCGAGCGCCGGCCGGCCCCGATCTCGGCCGACGCGGCAGTTGCGGCCGGCGAGGGGCGTGAAGGGCGAGGGGCGTGAGGAGAGTCTGATGAGCCGCGCGCTGTTCGTGGTGCCGCCCCTGACCGGGCATGTCAACCCGGCGGTCGGGGTCGCCGCCGAGCTGGCCGCCCGTGGTCACGAGGTGGCGTTCGCCGGGTACGCGGGCGTCATCGGATCGTTGATCCCGCCGGAGCTGCCCCTGCTGGCGTTACCCGAGGCGGGCCTGGGCGAGAAGTGGTCCCGGATCCAGGACGCGTCTCGGGCGCTGCGGGGGCCGGCGTCGCTGAAGTTCCTGTGGGAGGACTTCCTGCTCCCGCTCGGCTCGATGATGGCCCCGGCGATCGACAGGATCATCGACGACTTCCAGCCCGACCTGCTCGCCATCGACCAGCAGGCGGTGGGCGCCGCGCTCGTCGCCCGTCGCCGGGGCCTGCGCTGGGCGACCCTCGCGGCGACCTCCGCCGAGTTCGACAATCCTTACGGGGTGCTCGCGGGCCTGGGGCAGTGGGTCGTCGACCGCCTGCGGGAGTTCCAGACCGGGCACGGAGTTCCGCCCGACGAGGCTGCCATCGGGGACCTGCGCTTCTCCGAGGCGTTGACCCTCGTCTTCTCCGTCCGGGAAATGCTGCACAATCCCGGGATCCCGGACTACGCGGTCTTCGTCGGCAGCGCGGTCGGGAAACGGGCCGGCGCGGGCGAGTTCCCCTGGGACTGGCTCGACCCGGCCCGCCGGGCGGTGCTCGTCTCCCTCGGCACGGTGACCCGGGAGGCCGGCGGTCGGTTTCTGCGGGCGGCGGCCGAGGGGCTGCTCGGCCTGCCCGAGCGGGTACAGGCGATCGTCGTCGCCACACCCGGGCTCGTTGACGACCTCGCCGCCGCGGCGCCCGACGACCTGCTGGTCGCGCCGTTCGTGCCGCAGGTCGCGTTACTTCCGCGGTTGTCGGCGGTGGTGTGCCACGCCGGCAACAACACCGTCTGTGAGTCGCTGTCACACGGGGTTCCGCTGGTGGTCGCCCCGGTTCGCGACGATCAGCCGATCATCGGCGAGCAGGTCGTCCGTAACGGGGCCGGGGTGCGCGTCAAGTTCGGTCGGGCCGGACCCACCGCCGTGCGTTCCGCGGTGACGGCCGTGCTGGACGATCCGTCGTACCGGGCCGCCGCCGCCGATCACCTTGAGAAGCTGGCGGTCTGATGCTCGGTCTGGCGGTCCGGTGATCGGTCTCGTGGTCTGATGCTCGAACGGTTCTGACGTCGTGCTGACGTGGTTGCCGATCCTGGTGTGTGCCGGTCTGGCGATCAACGGTGTGCGGCTGCGCGGTCGGCTGCGTCGTCTCGACACCCTGCCGGCCTCCGGTCGCCCGGTGGACCCCGCGTATGAGTTCCTCGTCGCGACCGGGGTCCGCCTCTCCGACAGCGGCCGACGGGCGGCCAGTTACCACGCCAGCCGGGACCGGCTCGATGTGCTCGACCTCGTCCCGGCGGACCTGACGGCCGAACGGGCGCTCGACCTCGCCCGGATGGTCGACACCCGCACCTACCGGGCCGACCGCTGCGTGCCCGGCCGCGGCGCCTTCCAAGCGCTGCTGGTCCACTCCGAGATTCTCCAGCGGGCTGGGATCACCCGCCGGGACGGTTTCGATCCGGTGGAGCTCGTCGACATCACCGAGCGGCTGAAGACCTTCGCCTCCGGCTCGACGGATCTGGCGGTGCTGCCGGGGCTGCGTGCCGCCCGGGACGACGCGGTGATGCGTGTCCGCGTCCAGCAGCGGGCCTACCGGTTCACCCGGCAGAACCAGCTCTTCCCGTTCGTACCCCAGATCGCCACCGCGATCGGCTTCCATGTGAACCAGCCGTTCGGCCTCGCGGCTATGGCGCTGTTCTGGTTCCAGCCGTTCTTCGTCTGCGCCGGCCGGGTGCCGCTGTCCCCGCGCGATCTCATTCGTTCCCCCATCGTGCGCATCCTCGGCGGGGTGCTGTTCGTGGTCGACTCCGTGCGGGCCGGCCGGGCGCAGGCCGTGAAGGCGGCTGAGGCGAAGGCCGCCGGGCTTCCTCCGGACCCGGTCAAGCATGCGGCCAGGCAGGAGACCGCCGCCAGCCGCGCCTCCTACTCCCAGGACGTCCAGGCCGGCCTCGACCGGTTCCTGCGCCACGACCGGGCCGACTGCCCCTGGTGCGGATCGGTCGAGCTCGCCACCCGGGTGGAGTCGCCGGACCTGCTCCTGCGCAAGCCCGGTTCCTTCCGGCTGGACGGCTGCGAGCGCTGCGGGCATGTCTTCCTCAACCCGTCGTTGAGTCCGGCCGGGCGCGAGTTCTACGACCGGGACCGCTACGACGGCCTGCGCACCGATGTCGCCGAGCAGGTCCTGGCCGCGATCGCCCGCGAGCGGCGCGAGCAGGCTGCCGCCGTCCGACCGTTCGTGGTGCCACGGACCTGGCTGGACGTGGGGACCCGGTACGGTCACTTCGCCAACGCGGCCCGCGAGGTGTGGCCGAGGACGGTGTTTGACGGGCTCGACACCTTTCCCGGCCTGGCCAAGGGCCTGGCGCGCGGCTGGATCGACCACGCCCACTACGGCCGTTTCTCCGACGTCGTCGACAGCCTCGCTGGCCGGTACGACGTCATCAGCATGTTCGACTACCTGGAACGCCGCGACGACCCGTCGGCGGAGCTCGACGCCGTCGCGAAGGCGTTGCCGCCTGGCGGGCACGTCGTCTGCGAGCTGGCCAACGCCGACTGCCGGCAGGCCCGCTGGCTCGGCCGGTTCTGGCCCGGCTGGGCGGTCCCCGAGCGCGCCCACTTCATCCCCGCGGAGAACCTGATCGCCGCGCTGGAGGACCGGGGGCTGCGGCCGGTCGCGGTGCGCTTCGCCGCGGCGCGCCGTCCCGGTGGGCTGACCGGCGCCCTGCTGCTCGCCGTGGCCATGATCGCGCCACGCCCCATGCCGTGGCTGCCCCAGCAGGCCGGCCCGGTCGGCGCGGCCGGCCGCGTCCTGGTGATGCTTGTGGCCAGCCCCCTACTGGGACTGGCCCGCCTCCTCGACCGCCTTGCCGGCCGGTACGCGCACGACGCCCGGCACGCCGGCACCTACCTGATGGTCGCCCGCAAGGAGCTCTGACCTCGGCGGACCGGTTGACCGGAATGTGCGGCGTGGCACAGGGATACGGGACGCGCCCAACGAATGTCCCGCGGAGCTCAGGAGGCCAGCGCCCAACGAATGTCCCGCGGAGCTCAGGAGGCCAGCGCCCGCGGAGTGCGCGGCACCGACGCCGACCAGCCGCGGTCACGCAGCGCCCCGCCTACGAGGGAAGCCACCTCGGCCGGGGCGTCCCGCGCCAGGCGTGCCGGCAGACGGATGAGGAGCTGGCCGGTCGGCTCGGCGACGACCGTCGGCCCAGGGACCGTCGCCTGGATCTCCACCCGCACGCGCCACGGCTCGTACCAGACGTCGAGGCGCGCCATCGGCTCGTCCGCGGGCCCGTTGACACTCGGGGTTCCTACCGGCAACCCCCACTGGGCCTCGATACGACGGTACATGATCTCGGTGAGGTGCGGCGCGTCCCGGCCCAGGTCGTCCAACGTCTCAGTGATCAGCGTCCGGCGGCTGATCGGACCACGCCGGGCCAGCGCGATCCGCAGGCTCGCGACGGTGACGAAACGTTGACGGACAGCGTCAACGAGCAGGCCCTGCGCGTCCGCGCGGGTAGCCGCCCACTCGGCCATGTCGATGACGGACCGGGCGGGGGCCGTCCGCCGGGGCAGGCGGAGGGGATCGATCTCGGTGATGTCGAGCCGAGCGCTGTGCCGCAGAAGCACGCCCGGTGGCGCGGCGATCCGGCGTTCGGTGGGCAGGAGAACCGTCACCGGGCCGGTGCCGTAGCCGTCCAGACCCGCGAGCCCCGCCGCGCAGGCGCCCGCGAGCACCGCGTCCGGGCCGACGGCCTGCAGGGCCCCCACAGCTCCTGCATCCTCGTCACGGGTGTGGCTGCTGTGATCAGCACGCCGCGGAAGGGTTGCTGCCAGCGACCGTCGTTCAACCGTCGGCGGATCTCGTCGCGGGTGATGCCGGCGTTGATCGCATCGCGTATCGTGATCACGCCGGCCTGCATGGTGGCGATCTCCTGCCAGGAGAGTCGGCCAGGGTTATGGGCCATGAGAAGACGATGACGGTTGTCCGTCTGTTGGGCCAGAACCTTTTTCGGGTTGTGGATAACTTTCGGCTGTCTCCTTCCTGACGGCCGCGTTCCGGACCGGGTCAGCCATGCCCCGGGTGGTGGTCCCCGATGCCGGGAACCCATCCCCGCGCCCCCGGGTGAGTGCTCTGGCCGCCGGGACCGCCGGAGCCGCTGGGACGCGCCTTGGGCGGGACGAGCCGGTAGATCTCCTCGTCGGCCGGCGGTTGTTGGCCGATGCCCGGAAACCCGACGGGCGGGGCAGGCTCGATCCGACGCTGTTCCTCCGCGCCGGTCCGCGCAGGGCCGGCCTGGTCCGTACCGGCCTGGATCATCCCGGCTCCGGCGGTTCCGACGTGGTGACCCGCCAGGGGCGTGGCGGCCGCGTCAGGTACGGACCAGCGGTCGGCCGCGGAGACCCCAGGCAGCAGGACGGTGCCCGGATTGCAGTCCCCCGGCACCACCCGTCCCGCCCCATCGACCGGGTTGACCAGCAGGAACGCGGTCGCCGGCAGGGTCTGGACGGTGGTCGGCTCCACGGTGAACTCGTATACCCGCTGGGAGGTCGTGCCGTCGGTCGTCGAGTCGCTCACCGACGAGTTTGTCGTGCGCTGCCAGGTCTGCGATCGCGACGCCGTCACCGACTCCTGCCATCCGGCGTTCTTCGACGTGTTCTGCAACCAGGGCAGCAGCCGGGTGCCGTCGTAGGTCCGGCCGGTTCCGCCGCTGGTGCCGGTCGTCTCCGAGGTGCCGTCCTGGTAACCGACGCTGTCGCTGGCGCCGGCCGTGAAACTGCGCCCCACCTGGGCCGTCACCTGAGACATGACGAAGCGGTAACCACGCCCGATAAATTCCGCCGCGGTCGCGGCATCCTTACCGTTCCCCAATCGCATGATGATCGTCGAGCCTCCCTGGCTGCCCAGCACCCGTTCGGCGTCGTCGGCGAGCCGTTCGAAGAGCAGCACGAGCCGCACCCCGGCGAGCTCGGCGTGGCGGGTCAGCCCGGTCAGGACCGCTCGGCCGAGATGGTCCGCCCCGGCGACGACCAGCATGTCCCGGCCGGTCGGCCCGCCCCGCTGGCGGCAACGGAGCTGGTGGAGCACGGTCTGGACGAGGAGCCGGTCCGTGAGTTCCTTGCGGTGGGCGGACGAGTCCCGGCTCGACGTGGCGAGAACCCGCAGCCCGGGTACCGGCCACCAGGCTGTCAGTGGACGGGGCGCGCTGTCGACCCTGGTCGTCGGCACCCTGGTCGTCGACATATCGGCGGCGGCCGCCAACATATGGGCCTCGACCGTCGCGGCCGGTGCTGTCGCGGCCGTGGCTGGTGGTGGCGGGCTGAGCGCCTCCAGCGAGGAACGCAGGTAGCGCAGCTCGTCGGCGATCCGGTCACCGCGGCCGAACGCGTCCATGTGCGCGGTGAGCTCCCCGGCCTCGGCCGTCGACAGCGACGTGGCCGCGCTGCCGTCGTCGAGACCTTCGAGGACGCGCAGGCCCTCGGCGAGACGGCGAATGCTGAGCCGTTCGTACAGAACGACGGCGACGGTGGTGACCAGGTCCGCGTGCAGGGCGCGTCGGTGCGGATCATCGCCGCTCTCCTGGGACATGCCGAACGCGTCGGCGACGAGCTCGCCGGCCTCCCGCGGCCCGAGGCCGTCGAGGAGCGCCACCTCGTCGAGCTGGCGGGGCAGGTCCCAGGACTCCACCGGCCAGCGCGCCTGGCCGGCGAGGCGCGCCAACCCCCCGCCCACCGCCCGCTCGCTGAGATCGACGAGCAGGATGCCGGTGCCGCCGGTGAGCACCGAGCAGCCCGCGGTGGCCAGCAGGCTCGCCCATCCGTCGCCGGTTCCGCCGAACACGTCGATCCTGGGGGTCGCAGCGGGGGCCGAGACGGGATAGAAGACGGCGGTGGCCTCCCGGCGTCGCAGCTCGGCCCGGTCGTGCGCGTCGACCTCGGTCTGCCAGGACGTCAACGCCTGCAGGTGGCGGGTGTACCCGTCGGCCCGGGCCGACGCGGCCCGGGATCGCGTCCGGCCCAGCCGGTAGTGCAGGATCAGCGGAGGCAGGCACGCGACCACGGCGAGCGCGAGTCCCGCCGGGACGAAGAAGAACCCCCCCTCGCCCGCGAGCAGCATGCCGAACACCACGAAGGCCATCGGCAGGACGAGTCTGGTCAGCAGGGCGCGGACGGCATGGTTTCGCCGGGCCGTGAGCGCGGTCAGATCGGGCGATTCGGGCTCCTGCCAGACCGGTTGACGGTCGGCGAGCGGGCTCGGGGCCGATGGACCGGTGTCGACGAACTCCCAGCCCCAACGCTCCCGTGGAACGAAGAGCCCCTGGATCAGCCGGGCCTCAGTCGTGGTTAGCGTGCCCACCCCCATCGCCGACCCTCCGCGGTCCCACTCGCCTGCTCCCGCGTCGCAGCCCACCGTGCCGCTGCCCCGACGGCCGCAGCCCACCGTGCCGCTGCGACTCCCCGCTCCCGATCATCGTGCGCCTGGAAACGATCTCGGCACGCCCGGTGTCAGTACTGGGGCGTTACGTGGCCATTATGGCGCGTGGTGTCCACTCTGTCGCGTTCCGCCGTGCATGTCGGCCCCGCCGTAACGACCCGACGGTCGACGGGCCCGGGCGCTCAGTCCTGCGCTGTCCCGAACGCGGATGCTGTCCCGATGGACGGGCCGAGGGCGGTGGCCGCCGCGGTGGACTCCGGTGGGGCGCTCCCCGGCCCGCTCGGCGCGGGGCCGACGAGGTCGGAGATCTGAGCGGCCAGCTCGGCCAGTCCCTCGCCGGTGCATGCCTGGTGGAGCGCGTCCGACAGCGAGGTGGCATCCGCCGCGCCGGCGAGTTCCCGGACCGCCACGGTGAGGCCGCTGACCGTCGGATCACCGATGTTGACCTTCTCCCGGCCCGGAGCGTAGAAGGCACCGTTCTTCAGCCGGGTGAGCTGTTCGCCCACGGTCTCGCCCGGCAGGGTCAGGCCGCGCTCGCGCCAGGCCGCGGTGAGCGGATGCGGGCCCGCGCCGGCCCCCCGCCGGCGCACCGCGTCAACCAGCGCCTGCCGGACGTCCTGCCAGCGGTACATGCCCGCGGTCAGGTGCCGGGAGTCGACGGTGTTCGCAGCGTCTGCCGCGTCCGCCGGGGACGGCGGCAGGCCGAGGAGCCGGCGCAGCGTCGCGAGCAGGGCGGCGGTGAAGTCGTCCGGGTCGACGAAGGGGCGCAGCGCGGCGGCGCGGGCGTCCGTCGCCCGGTCGGCGGCATGGGCGAGCGCGCAGTCGAGGATGCGACCCGGCAACGCGGCGAGGGTGGTCCGCAGGGGTTCCGCCGGAGCGAACGGCGCGATCCCGAGCAGATGGGTGAAGCCCATGACCTGGTGCGCGGCCACCGCCTCGACCCACACCACCAGCAGGGGATCGCGGGCCGCGAGGGCGGACGTCTCCGTCTCCTCCAGGGTGCAGGCGGGGCCGGCGACGCAGGCCACGCCGCAGCCGAGGCTGCGCCGTCCGGCCAGGGGCACCCGGTCGTAGCGCGCGAGGCGCGCGCTCTCCCGGTCGTCTCCGGCGACCATCCGGGCCAGCACGGGACGGTCCATGCCGTCCGTGCTCACCGCCGCCACTCCCGCCGGCAGCGCGACGACCAGTTCGGACTGGTCGTCGCGCAGGTTCATTGTCGCGCCGACGGCTTCTCGGTCGTCGGCGGCCGGGAGCCGGTGCATCACCTTCAGCGCGGTGTTCTTGATAACGTCGGGAAGGATCTTCGCTGGGATCTGCTCCACGACAACAAGCCCCTCGCCGTAGGCGCGGATCTCCGCGAGCAGTGAGGCGAACAGGTCGACGGAGGCCGCGGCCGGGCCGTCGGTGACGTTCTTGAGCAGCCGGTGGGCCTCCTCGAGGACCAGGACGTGGCGCAGTCCGCCCGCGCCCGCGGTGGCGTACCGGACCCGCAGATGCTCCACGACGCGGATCAGGACGGCGCCGAGCAGGAACGCCTTGTCCTGGTCGTTGGTGATGTCCTCCAGCTCGAAGACGACGTTGCGCGCCAGCAGGGCGCCGATGTCGATCGGATGTCCGCCCTCGAAGAACCGACCGGGAGAACCCTCTCGCAGGCTACCGATGCGCACGTCGACAAAGCCCCGGACGTCCGCCGTGACCTCCACGCCGTAGCCGATGCTCTCGACCACCCTCGTCGCGGTGCGCTGCAGGTCCCCGAGGGTCGGATATCGCCTGCGCACGTCGACCTTCGGGTCCTCCTCCGGCCCGGTCACCCGGAATCTGGGCCGGTGCGCGGGCTCCGGCCGGTCCAGCACCAGGTTCCATCCCAGGTCCTGGTAACAGACCGTCAGTGCGCGGGCGAGTACCTGGGGGAACGGCTCGTGCGCCTCGAACGCCGCCAGGAACAGGGCCCGGACGAGATCGATGTGGCTCTGCAAGGGAAAGCCGGGCTCGGGTTCCAGCGGGTTCAGTGACGCCGGTGGAGCGTCGAGCCGGCCCGGCCTGATGACGAGCACCTCGGCGAGGCCGGCGAGCCGCCCGGCCATCCGGGCGTACTCGGCCTTGGCCGGCTCCAGGACCAGCCACGGAACGGGCGCCGGAGCACGGGTCAACGACTCCAGCAGCGACCGCACGGTCTGTGACTTCCCGGATCCGGTGGCGCCGCAGACGAAGGCGTGCCGGTTGAGCGTCGCGAGGGGAACCGAGAACGCGCCGGCCGGCATCCAGCCGGCGTCGAGCACGGCGCCGAGCCGAACGGCGCCGGGCGTTCCCCGGGGGTCCGCGGGACCGGACTGGTTCGGACCCTCGGGCGTTACGTCGAAGGCGTGCGGTGTGATCAGGGTGATGCCCGGCAGCTCACGGCCGGGCGGCCGGGCCAGCGCAGCCAGCAGCTCCGCGCTCGCCCGCGGCGAGGGCCGCGGTGAGCCGGCCAGCCCGCCGACCCCGGCTCCGACCCCGCCGAGGGCCCCCGCGAACGAGGTGACCGGGCCGGTCGGACGCAACGTGTAGGGCAGCCGGTCGAGATCGCTGGAACTGCACAGCAGGGCGGCCAGCGAGACCGCGCCGGCCGGGGTCACCCCACCGACCAGGATCTCCACGTCCCACATGCCGCTCGACGCGCCCCGGCCCAGTTCCCGGTAGCGGGCCTCCGCGCGCTCCAGGTCGAGCCGGGCGCCCTGGTCGTTCTCCCGCCGGCGCAGCACGGGGATCGATCGCGCGAGGTCCGCCCGTTCCTCGGCGAGATGCTCGGGAGGCACCGGCCACGCGAGCACAAGCCAGGCAAACGGGCCGACGAGATGCGCGGCGTAGTCGTCGAACGATCCGCGGCGGGTGTCTGGCGGCCGGGCGTCGGTGCCCGGATCGGCGGCCCACAGGGCATCCGGGAGGCCTTCGCACCGCAGCCAGTAGGGGAAGCCGGCGAGCTGGGCGGGTACGGCGTCCAGTGGCAGCGCCACCGCTGTCGATCCCGGGGGGTACAGCAGCGGAACCGCGGTTGCGTCTGGTGTCGACGTGGCCGTTGCGAGCGACGTGGCCGCCGCGGTCGGGTCTGTCGCGGTCGGGTCCGCTGGGAAGAAGGGCCGGCCGCCGACGAGGAACCGGATGTGCGCCTCACCCGGGCCCCGTAGCCAGGCGACGGCGATTCCCGGCCGGGCTGCTCCCGGCACCGGGTACGGGCCGCCGCGAGTCGACGCACCGGAGACGGTGGGTTCGTGGCCGGGCCCGAGCGAGGTCAACTGCGCGTGCGCGCCGACGAGGGCGGCGAAGAGCGCGGCCGGTACGGGATCGGGCCGGTCGGGTGTGTTGGGTCGCCGAGGGGCGGTGAGGATGCGGTGGAACCGGAAACCGGCGAGCACGATCGGAGGGGCCTATTCGTGCCGGCCGCGCTGGGAACGGCTGCCGGCCGCCCGTACCACCATGCGGGCTCCTCGTGGTCTTCGTCTCGTCTCTCCGTGAACATACTTCTGATCATCGGTGCCGATGTGGCAATCTATCACCCTCCGCTGGGCATTGGATCCGGATCGTGTCCATCGTTGCTCGAAGTATCCGAATTCCGAGATCGGGGAGGAGTGAGGGTCGAACATGGAGGCATGGACTGCTGTCTTCGATCGTCACGGTCCCGGGCGCATGGACTCCCGTCGCCGTGATCGCGGTCTGCGGGTGTCGTGGGCCGACGCACCGGCGGCTGCCGCGGGATACCTCCCCAGGTCGGGGTACCTCGCCGGGCTGGGCGACCTCGCCAGGCCGGCGTGAATGATACGTATTGTCATCGCCGGTGCATCATGGCCGCAGCCGGATGGCACGGGCGTGGCGGCAGCCGGGGGTGGCAAGGGTCACGGGGGTGGCAAGGGTCAACAGTGCGTCGCCGCCTCGCCCGTGGCGTCGTCCCGGAAGTCGGAGGCATGGCCGGTCATCGCAGGAATCGCTGCCGGACCGAGACGCGTACGAGCCCCCCGCGGGGTCGCTCGGTCGCGGTCGGTGCCGCCGCGGTGGGTGTGACGTTGGTCGTGGGGGCGGCCAGTGCACTTCATCTCAGCAGTCCCGCTTCGGACCCGGACTCCTCGCATGACCTGTCGGTGTCCGTACCGTCCGGGCCGAGGGGCGCAGCCCGGCTCGGACGCACATCCGGGCTTGGTCCCACCTCCGAAGCACGCCCGCCGGGCGTGGGTGGGCCGGTGAGGACGAGCCGGATGGCCGGCACCGGCGCGGACGGCAGGGCGGGGCCCGCCTCCGACCTCACCGCGATCCCCGGGGTCGGACCGGTGATGATGACGAAGATTCCGCAGGCCGCCCGGCAGGTGATCGTGGTGAGCGGCATCGACCGGAATGCGAACACCAACAACGTGACGCTGTGGGAACGGGCCGATCCCGGCTCCGCCTGGAAGACCTACGGAGCCCCGCTGATCGGCCGCAACGGCGCCGATGGCTGGACGTACGACCATCGGGAGGGCGATCTGCGCAGCCCGATCGGCGTGTTCGGTCTCACCGCCGCCGGTGGCAAGCTCGCCGATCCGGGCACCGGTCTGCCCTACGAGTATCGCCCGTCGTTCTACCGGGCGACGGGTCCGCGGGGCGAGCCGATGCCCGATGCGTTCAACTATGTGGTCGCCATCGACTACAACCGACTGCCCGGGTATCCGCCGTCGGACCCGACCCGTCCGCTGGGCCCGCAGATCGGCGGGGACATCTGGCTGCATGTCGACCACAGATCGCCGACGCGGGGCTGCATCGCGGTGGAACAGGACGCCCTCGTGGCCATTCTCCGTTGGCTGACCCCGATGGCCCATCCCATGATCGTTATGGGAGACGCGGCGGATCTCGGCGCCGACAACGTGCGCCCCTGAGCCCCTTTCCTTGCCTATCCAGAGAGATAAATCGAGCACAAAAGCCTCTGGATAGGCAAGGAAGCCGACGAGGCTCAGCCGGCCGGCTTCTCCGCGTGCTGTTCCGCGTGCCCACCGAACTGCTTGCGCATCGCCGACAACAGCTTGTCGGCGAACAGGCCCTCCCCGCGCGAACTGAACCGCTCGTAGAGGGACGCCGTCAGCACATGGGCGGGAACGCCCTCCTCCACGGCGGCCAGCACCGTCCAACGTCCTTCCCCGGAGTCGGACACCCGGCCGCTGAACTCGGTGAGTCCGGGATCCTCCTGCAGCGCGGCGGCGGTGAGGTCGAGCAGCCAGGAACTGACCACGCTGCCCCGCCGCCACACCTCGGCGATCGCGGTGGTGTCGAGGTTGTACTGGTAGTACTCCGGGTTGCCCAGCGGGGCGGTCTCGGCGTTGTGCTCGGCGGACGTCGTGCCGATGTTCGCCTTGTCGAGCACCGCGAACCCCTCGGCGAAGGCGGCCATCATGCCGTACTCGATGCCGTTGTGCACCATCTTGACGAAGTGACCGGCGCCGTTCGGGCCGCAGTACAGGTATCCCTTCTCGGCCTGGGTGATCTCGCCGGTCCGGCCCGGGGTCCGCGGGATGGTGCCGACGCCGGGTGCGATCGTCTCGAACAGCGGCTCCAGGCGGGCCACGACCCCCGGTTCGCCGCCGATCATCAGACAGAAGCCGCGTTCCAGTCCGAACACCCCCCCGGAGGTGCCGACGTCGACGTAGTGGATGCCCCGCTCGACGAGCGACGCGGCACGCAGGATGTCATCCCGGTAGTAGGAGTTGCCGCCGTCGATGATCACGTCGTCCGGCGCGAAGTGCTCGGCCAGGGCCGAGACGGTCTCACCGGTCAGCCCGGCGGGCACCATGATCCAGGCAGCCCGGGGTGGACGCAGGGCCGCGGCGAACTCGGCGAGGCTCCGCGTCTCCGTGGCGCCCTCCGCAGCCAGGGCCTTGACGGCCTCGGGGTTGACGTCGTAGACCACGCATTCGTGACCACCGCGGATCAGCCGGCGCACCAGGTTGGCACCCATCCGGCCGAGTCCGATCATCCCGAGCTGCATCTTCATCTCTCCGCTGGTTCGTCTCGATGGCCCG
>NZ_CDXDOS010000016.1:0-6281 GCF_978021245.1 Frankia sp. CoBUL1 | reverse complement strand
CTCCGGCGTGTCGCCGGGACGGGCCCGGCCCGGCGCTCCTGACGCCATTCTCCGTGCTGCATCCGTGCTTCCCCGTCCGTGGTGCACGTGCTTCTCGTCTCCGAGCCGGCGCCCGCGCCGGCCCGGCCACGGACCGTCCGGACCGGGACCCCGAAAGTTCCCGATGATCTTCGGTTGGCGTGGATCGAGCGGCAGATTGTGACGAGTAGCGACGGAGGGCTTGTGAGCGAGCCGGGTAGGGCAGGGGAGGCGGCCATGGATGCCGACGTGGACGTGATCGTGCTCGGCGCCGGGCCCGCGGGCGAGAACGTCGCCGGCCGCTGTGCCGACGCTGGTCTGTCCGTCATCGTCGTCGAACGCGAGCTCGTCGGCGGGGAGTGCAGCTACTGGGGCTGTATCCCGAGCAAGACCCTCCTGCGGCCGGGGGAGGTGCTGGCGGCGGCCCGCCGCGTTCCCGGCGCGGCGTCGGCGGTTACCGGACCCGTCGACGTCGCCGCGGCGTTCGCCCGGCGAGACTGGATGGTGGGCGACTACTCCGATTCCTCCCAGGTGCCCTGGCTGGTCGACAAGGGCGTCGAGTTGGTGCGCGGGACCGGGCGCCTGGCGGGGCCCGCCGGCCGGGTCGCGGTGACGCTGCTGGACGGCACCCGCCGGGTGCTGACCGCGTCCCGAGCCGTGGTCGTGGCCACCGGGACGCGGGCCACTGTTCCACCGATCCCCGGCCTCGCCGACGCCGAACCGTGGGACAACCGGACCGCGACCGGCGCGCGGAAGGTCCCGCACCGCCTCGTGGTGCTTGGCGGCGGCGCCGTGGGGGTGGAACTGGCCCAGGCCTTCCGCCGGCTCGGTAGCGCGGAGGTGACCTTGATCGAGGGGTCACCCCGGCTGCTCGTCCGGGAGGAGGAGTTCGTCGGCGAGCAGTTGCGGGCCGCCTTCGAGGCGGCCGGCATCACGGTGCGGCTCGGAAGCCGGGCGGTCGAGGTCCGCCGGGCCCGGACGGGACCGGACGGCCCGGCCGGGCCGGTGACCGTCACGGTGGAGTCGGCTGAGTCGGGTGAGCGGCGGCCGCGCCGCGATGCCGTGGTCGCCGACGAGATTCTGGTCGCCGTCGGGCGCACCCCGGCGACCGGCGATCTGGGCCTGGAGACAGTGGGCCTGCAACCCGGGCGGTTCATCGAGGTCGACGACCGGCTCCGCGCGGTCGGCGTGGCGGGGGACTGGCTCTACGCGGTCGGCGACGTCTGCGGCCGCGCGCTGCTCACCCACATGGGCAAGTACCAGGCCCGGCTGGCGGCCGACGTCATCACTGGCCGCCGGGACCTCGCCGGCGCTCCCGTGCGCGACCTGGCCGACCCGGCGGCCGTCCCGCGGGTGACCTTCACCGATCCGCAGGTCAGCGCGGTCGGACTGACCGAGCGGGCCGCGCGGGAGGCCGGGATCGCCGTGCGGGCCGTGAGCGTGCCGACCGGATCGGTGGCCGGCGCGTCGGTGCGGGGGGAGGAGATCACGGGCACGTCGAAGATCGTCGTGGACGAGGCCCGCCGGGTGCTCGTGGGAGCAACCTTCACCGGTCCGGACACCCAGGAGATGGTGCACGCGGCCACGATCGCGATTGTCGGAGAGGTGCCGTTGGAGCGGCTGTGGCACGCGGTCCCGTCGTTCCCGACAGTCAGCGAGGTCTGGCTGCGACTGTTGGAGGTATACGGATGACGTCGTTGCGTGGACGTCGTTGCGCGGACCGCGGCACCGAACCGCCTGGGCGGGGCCGCGGATCGGGTTGGCCGAGCCTTCAGGGTGGTCCGCCGGTCGCAGCCGGGGCGCGGTGGTTCGTCCGGCCCAGCCGGCGCACGTCGGGCGCGCCGAGCCGGGCCGCGTCGGCGGTCGCGTCGTCGGCTTGCCGCTGGGAGGCACGTTCGGCCTCCACCCGGGCGAGGTAGTGCGCGACCTCGCGGGCGCGGGTCGCCTGGTCCCAGCCGAGCACGGGGGCGATGAGATCGGCCACGTGCTCGGCGGCCTCCACCCCCCGGTCGATGGTCTCGATCGAGACGCGGGTCCGCCGGGTGAGCACGTCCTCCAGGTGCAGCGCCCCCTCGTGGGAGGCCGCGTAAACCGCCTCCGCGGCCAGGTAGGTCGATGCCCCGCGCAGCGGCTGGGCGAGATCCGGCCGCGTCTCGATGAGGTCCAGAAGCTCCTCGGTGAGGGTGCCGTAGCGGTGCAGGAGGTGCTCGATCCAGCCGACGTGCAGCCCCGCGCGGCGGGCGAGGGTCTCCCGGGCGTTCCACAGCGCGGGGAACCCGTCCGCGCCGAGCAACGGGATCTTCTCGGTGCACGACGGCGGCACCGCCCGGTTCATGCCGTGCACGGCCGCGTCGACGGCGTCGGCGGCCATCACCCGGTAGGTCGTGTACTTCCCGCCGGCGACCATCGTCAGCCCGGAGAGGGGGCTGACCACGGCATGCTCGCGGGACAGCCGCGAGGTGTCCTCGGACTCCCCGGCGAGCAGCGGGCGCAGCCCGGCGTACACCCCGGTGATGTCCGCCGCCGTGAGCGGCGTGCGCAGCACCCGGTTGACCGTGCCGAGCAGGTAGTCGATGTCGGCGCTGCTGGCCGCCGGATGGGCGAGGTCGAGGCCGAGGCTCCAGTCGGTGTCGGTGGTGCCGATGATCCAGTGGCTGCCCCACGGGATGACGAACAGCACGCTCTTCTCGGTGCGCAGGATCAGGCCGGTGACGCCATGGATGCGGTCGCGGGGCACGACGATGTGCACTCCCTTGGAGGCCCGGACCGACAGCTGGCCACGCCCGCCTACCATCGCCTGGATCTCGTCGGTCCACACCCCGGCGGCGTTGATCGTCTGGCGGGCCCGCAGCTCGATCTCGGCGCCCGACTCGAGGTCACGCACCCGCACGCCGGCGACCCGGTCGCCCTCCCGCAGGAAGCCGGTGACCCGCGCGCTGGTCGCGATGAGCGCCCCGTAGCGAGCAGCGGTCCGCGCGACGAACACGGTGTGCCGTGCATCGTCGACCTGGCCGTCCCAGTACTGGATCGCGCCGACGAGGGCGTCCGGGCGCAGCGACGGGAACTCCCGCAGCGCAGCCTTGCGGGTCAGGTGCCGGTGATGGGGCATGGTGGCGTCGCCGCCCGGCCCGACGCGGGCCAGCCCCTGCCCGAGGGTGTCGTAGAGCAGCACGCCACTGCCGATGTAGGCACGTTCCCAACCGTGGCGGGTCAACGGCAGCAGGAACGGGATGGCCCGGACCAGATGGGGCGCGAGCGTGTCCAGCATGAGGGAGCGCTCCCGCAGCGCCTCCCGGACCAGCGGGGCGTTGAGCTGCTCGAGATACCGCAGCCCGCCGTGGATGAGCTTGCTCGACCGGCTGGACGTGCCGGCGGCGAGGTCGCGCGCCTCGACCAGGGCGACGGACAGGCCCCGGGTCACCGCGTCCAGCGCCACCCCCGTACCGGTGACCCCGCCGCCGATCACGGCCACATCCACCGGATCCGCTCCCATCCGGCGCAGTGCCTCAGCGCGGCCGACCTGGTCGAGCCGGGCGGTCGGGGTTCCGTGTCTGGTCGGCGTCATCGCCAGTTGCTTCCTCTCCTGCGAACGTCCTCGCGTCCCGTCGCCGTGATCGCCCGGGACGCTCCGGCGGCTCGCCACCCATCGTGCCGGCTGTCGGTGTCCGGTGTCCGGCGCCCGGGCGCGGGATCGCTGAACGTCCATGAACGTCTGTGAACGTCCGGCCGGGGCGTGGTGGGATGCGAGTGCGACCGTCCCGGGATCCCGTGTAAGGCGACCAGATGGGCGACCAGACGGAGGTCAACACCAGATGGAGGTCAACGCATGGACCTGACCCACCCGCCGGCCGAGGAACGGTTCCGTGCCGAGTTGCGGGCCTGGCTCGCCGAGAACATCCCCGCCGCCTGGACGGAGCCCGGGTTCTGGGCCGGTGTGGGGGAGGCCGAGGGCTTCGACCTGCGGCGGGACTGGGAACGGCGCAAGGCGCTCGCGGGCTTCGCCGGGATCGACTGGCCGGTGGAGTACGGCGGCCGGGGCGGTACCCCGGGGATGCGGGCCATCTACGACCAGGAGACGCAGCTCGCCCGGGCGCCGCGCTCGGTCAACACGCTGGGCCTGGCCTTCCTCGCGCCGACGGTGATGACGGTCGGGACGCCCGAGCAGAAGCGCGACATCCTCGGGCCGATGCTGCGCAACGAGGTGATCTGGTGCCAGGGCTTCTCGGAACCCGGCGCGGGCTCCGACCTCGCGGCGCTGCGTACGTCCGGGGTGCTCGACGGGGACGAGTACGTGGTCAACGGGCAGAAGGTCTGGACGACGTTCGCGAACCGCGGCGACAAGATCTTCACCCTGGTCCGGACCGAGCCCGGCAGCCGGCGCCATCACGGCATCTCGCTGCTGCTCATCGACATGCACGCTCCCGGGGTGGAGGTCCGGCCGATCCGGCAGATGAGCGGCGTCAGCGAGTTCGGCGAGGTCTTCCTCACCGACGTGCGGGTGGCGGCGTCGGAGTGCCTGGGCGGGATCGGCAACGGCTGGGCGACGGCGATGCTTCTGCTGTCGTTCGAGCGCGGCGCGTCCGGGATCAGTCAGTACACCGGCTTCCGGCGCAGCTACGACGAGATCGTCCGGGTCGCCCGGGCGCTCGGGCGCGACACCGACCCGGTGCTGCGCCAGGAGCTGGGCCGGCGCATGGTCGAGCTCGAATGCCTGCGCTACCACTCGATGCACGTCCTCACCCAGGTAGAGCAGGGCCATGACCTGGGGGCCGAGTCGTCGATCACCAAACTGCAGTGGTCGGAGACGTACCAGGACCTGTTCGAGACCTTTGATGCGCTGCTCGGCGCCGATGTGGCGCTCACCCACCCCACCGCGGACCTCGATCTGACGACGCTGCGGCAGGAGAGCTTCTGGACCCGCTCCGTCACCATCTGGGGTGGATCCTCGCAGGTACAGCGCACGATCGTCGCGGAGCGGGTCCTCGGCCTGCCACGCGGATCATGATCATGGTCGCGATTCGGGCCCGTGCCCGTGCCCGGTCCTGTTCATCCCGCTGATCCCGCCTCGCCCCGCCTCCGGAGGTCCGAGCCCGTGTTCTTCGCCCTCACCGACGAGCAGCGCGCGCTCGCCGCCACCGTCCGGGACTTCCTGGCCGACCGCTTCGATCTGACCGCCGTCCGCGCGGTCTTCACCGATCCCGACGGTGACGGGCACCCCCCCGAGCTGTGGAAGGCGATCGGCGAACAGGGCTGGCTCGCGGTGTGCGTGCCCGCGCGGTTCGACGGTCTCGGGCTCGGGTTGCTCGACGCACAGATCATCGCGCGGGCGTTCGGAGCGGGGGTGATCCCGGGGCCCTGGCTGCCGACCGTGCTCGCGGGCGAGGCGGTGCGGCTCGCCGGCTCGGCGGACCAGGCGGCGGCGGTGCTCGCCCCCCTCGCCGCCGGGGACCTGGTGGCCACCGTGGCGCTGCGGGGCCCGGGCGGGGGATACGACCATACCGGCATCGCGGTCCGCGCGACCGCGGGCGGTCGGCTGGGCGGTGTCGCGTCCGGCGTCGAGTATCTCGAGGTCACCGGGCTCGTGGTGGTCGCCGCCGTCGACCCCGCCGGGGTCGGGCTCTATCTGCTCGATCCGCGTGGCCCGGGGGTGACGGTCACCACCCAGCGCGGCTTCGACGGCACCACCCGGCTGGCCTCGCTGTCTCTGGCCGACGCGCCCGCGACCCGGCTGCCGGCCTCCGACCCCGCGGTCGCCGCGGACCTGGTCCGTCGTGGCGCACTGCTCACGGCCGCGGACCTCGTCGGTGTCGCGCGAGCCGCGCTGACCCGGACCGTCGCCCACGACATCGATCGGGTGCAGTTCGGCCGGCCGGTCGGTTCGTTCCAGGCACTCGCGCACTATCTCGCCGATCTGCATGTCGCTGTCACGATGGCCGAGCATGCGGTGCTGTACGCGGCGCACGCGCTCGACACTGCCCTGCCCGACGCGGAGCTGGCGCTCGCGGTGGCGAAGAGCAAGGCCAACCAGGCCGCCGGGGAGGCCACCGCGGCGATGATCCAGTACCACGGGGGGATCGGCTACACCTGGGAGCATGACGCGCACTTCTTTTACAAGCGGGCCAAACGCCAGATTCCTGCTTTTGGTGACACCCCTGCGCATCTGGAGCGCATCGCGGTGCTGACCGTCGACGCATTGCCCTGACCGCACCCGATCCCGCAGCACTCGCAGCGGTGCTGGTTCCTCGGCGGTGCTGGTCCTTAGC
>NZ_CDXDOS010000015.1:3999-32000 GCF_978021245.1 Frankia sp. CoBUL1 | reverse complement strand
GCCGGGGCCGGGGCCGGGGTCGCGCGTCGGGGCGGCCGAGCGGCGTGCCGGTACCAAAAATTACCTTCCGTAACCGCAAGAGGGGGATGTTACCTTCCGTAATCGCAAGATGGGGATGGGCCGCATGGGGGTGACGATTACACGGGGTGTTGGTGCCACTGCTTCCAGCTTCCGCCGTTTCGCGGCCGACGGTGGATCCCCTCGTGGGCGGAGCTCCCTTCCTTGCTGCCGGAATTCCGATTCGGTCCGTTCTGTTACCTTTTTTATCGCTGTAAGTGAGTATGCTGGTACGATACGAGTTTCGGTGTGTCCCGTCTCAGTGGGTCGTGATCGGCGCCCGATGCCTGTACGTTCCTTAAGCGTGGCGGTCACCAACAACGCGGTGATCGGTGTGGCCCTGGGCTACATCGAGGCAAACCCGGACGAAATGGACCTCATGCGGTCCTTGGTCGTGCTGGCTCTGCACGGGCCATCCATCACAGCCCGTAGCACGATGCCGGCCCATGTCACGTGCCGAGCCGCGATCGTGTCCCCGGACTGGCGGGTGCTGGAGATCCTGGAGCCGTCCACCGCGGTCTGGCGGATGCCCGGCGGTCATGTCGACGCCGACGACTCCTCGCTGCTCGGCGCCGCGCTCGGGCTCGCTGCGCGCCGGGCCGGTGTCGAGGCCGACGCGGTGATCCCGGGCGGGATCCTCCCGTTCGACGTGGAGGTCAGAATCGTCGACGCCGCGCCGATCCTCGGTGAACCCGAGCACGTGCACTACGACATGACCTATCTCTTCCACGTCGAGGACCGCAGCCTTGCGGTGCGGGAGAGCGCCACGACGCAGGTTCGGTGGGTGGCGCCCGAGCGGATTTCCGGCCAGCTGGGCGCGAAGCTGACCAGAGCGTCCCAGCAGGCCGGGCTGGTGCGCTGACCGGACCCGTGCGGGCCTGATCCGCT
The DNA here is from genome assembly GCF_978021245.1 of Frankia sp. CoBUL1. NCBI lineage: Bacteria > Bacillati > Actinomycetota > Actinomycetes > Frankiales > Frankiaceae > Frankia > Frankia sp. CoBUL1. The sequence continues at coordinate 31,055 of NZ_CDXDOS010000015.1, read as the reverse complement.
GGGGTGCCGGGCAACCCCGGGCCAGCAGCGCGGGCCAGCAGGACGGGTCAGCAGCGTGGGTCGGGGAGCCAGGTCTCGGCCCAGAGGGAGAGGGCCGCGACCGTGTCCGCGAGGTCCGCTCCCTTCGCGGTCAGGTGGTACTCGGTCCGCGTGGGCGTGTCCGGGACGACGGTGCGTCTGACCATCCCTTCGGCTTCGAGTTCCCTCAGCCGTACGGAACAGAGCCGGTCGGACAGGTTGGGCACCGCCGTCGTGATCTCGGAGAACCGGGTTGCGCCGGCCAGCATCGCGCGCACGATGGCCCCGGTCCAGCGCCGCCCGATGGTCTCGACGGCATGGTGGTAGCGCGGGCAGAACGAGGACAGCTCCACCCTGATCAGCCTATGCTTGCCCGCCATCAGCCGGCCCGATCCGGTGATAGCGGCTTACCTTTCGTCAGCTCATGACGTCGTGGGGCGAGGAGCCCGGTTCGCGGCCGCCCCCGGCCCGATGCGCCGTCTGGTGCGCCGGTCAGCCGCTGAAGCGGGCGACCGCGCGCATCTTGTTCATCGCGTCCAGAGCCGCGACCTTGTAGGACTCGGCGAGCGTCGGATAGTTGAAGACGCTGTCGACAAGGTAGTCGATGGTGCCACCGCAGCCCATCACGGTCTGTCCGATGTGGACGAGTTCGGTGGCTCCCGTACCGAAGACGTGCACCCCGAGAAGGCGCCGGTCGTCCGGGCTGACCAGTAGCTTCAGCATCCCGTACGAGTCACCGAGGATGGCTCCGCGGGCCAGCTCCCGGTACCGGGCGATGCCCACCTCGAACGGGATGGCCTGCTCGGTCAGCTCGTCCTCGGTGCTGCCAACATAGGAGATCTCCGGGATCGTGTAGATCCCGATCGGCATCAGCTCGGCCCGCATGGCGTTGACGTCCTCGCCGCAGGCGGCGTACGCCGCGAGGCGTCCCTGTTCCATCGACGTCGCCGCGAGAGCGGGAAATCCGATCACGTCGCCGACCGCGTAGATGTGATCGACCTCCGTGCGGAAGTCCGAGCCGACCTTGATCCGGCCGCGGTTGTCCGCGGAGAGACCGGCCGCCGGAAGGTGGAGGATGTCGGTGAGCCCCTGCCGCCCGGCCGAATACATCACCGTGTCCGCCGGGAGCTTCTTCCCGCTCTCGAGCAGGGTGAGGGTACCGCCGTTGTGGCGTTCCACGGAGACGACCGACTCGCGGAAACGGAAGGTCACCGCAAGATCGCGGAGCTGATACTTCAACGCCTCGACGATTTCGAGGTCGCAGAAGTCGAGCATCCGGTCACGGCGCTCGACGACGGTCACCTTCGTGCCGAGCGCGGCGAACATCGAGGCGTATTCGATACCGATCACACCGGCGCCGACGACGACCATCGACCGGGGCAGTTTCTCCAGGGCCAGGATCTGGTCGCTGTCGACGACGGTCCGTCCGTCGAAGTCGACCGTGTCCGGCCGCGCCGGGCGGGTTCCTGTGGCGATGATGATTCTTTCCGCCTGGATCCGGCGGTCCTCGGTGTCCTCGCCGCCCGCCCGCACGTTCACGGTGTGCGGATCGACGAAGCTGGCCAGTCCCGTCAGCAGGGTGACGTGGTTACGGCTGAGCTGGTTGCGAATCACGTCGATCTCGCGGCTGATGACATGTCTGGTCCGCGCCGAGAGGTCACCGACGGTGATGTCATCCTTTACCCGGTAGCTCGACCCATACAGCTCACGCTGTGACATGCCGGTCAGATAAAGGACCGCTTCTCGCAGCGTCTTGGACGGGATCGTGCCAGTGTTGATGCTGACACCACCGATCATTTCCCGCTTGTCGACGATCGCGACCCGTCGGCCGAGCTTGGCCGCTGCGATCGCGGCCTTCTGCCCGCCCGGCCCGGATCCGATGACGAGGACGTCGTAGTCGAACATCGTCACATCCCCCGCAATCTATCGGTCTCCGGTGAACCCGAGGCTATCCGGCCGGACGGGTCGGATCGGCATGTTGGCCGTGCTTGTTACGTCCATTTCTTCTGGGAAATTTCTCGGGAGTCGCTTTACCTGCGGGTTATCACTTGAGGTAGGTGTCGCGAACCCGTCCGTGATGGCCGAGGTGTGCCGCCGCGTCCGCCATATGTGCCGGTGTGGTTCCGGCTGAGAGCTTTTCGAGTCCAACTGGTGGGAACCCGTCGAGGAGTCGCGACGCCAGGCTGCCGGGCCCTCGCCGCCGGGCTGGCAGACCCTGCCGCCGGGTCGACGTGCCGGGCCGTCGTGCCGGCAGGTGAAATTTGGGGCACCCGCCACCCGTAACCAACCCGCCGCCGACCCGTTAAACCTCTAGCGGGGGTCGTGGAGGCTGTCTGGGGGGTCTTCCACGGCCCCCGCCGCGCCGTCGGGCGCCGCCGTCGGGACGGAACACCTCCGTGGGTCACGGAGGTGCCCGGGAGACGCGACGGTGGGGGAGCGGCCGCCCGACGAGCTTCGGCTACGGGTGGGTCATCGACAGCACGTCGAGCGCGGCGTCGAGCTGTGCCTCGGTGAGTTGGCCCGCCGCAACGTAACCGCGCTCGAGAACGACCTCGCGAATGGTCTTCTCCTCGGCGAGCGAGATCTTGGCGATCTTCGCGGCCTCCTCGTAGCCGATGTACTTGTTCAGCGGCGTTACGATGGAGGGGGAGGACTCGGCGTAGCGGCGGCAGCGTTCGACGTCGGCGACGATGCCGTCGATGCAACGGTCGGCGAACAGTCGGCTGATCGTCGACAGGATGTGGATCGACTCCAGCAGGTTACGTGCGATCACCGGCAGCATGACATTGAGCTCGAAGTTCCCGGCTGATCCGCCGAACGCGACCGCCGCGTCGTTGCCGACGACCTGGGCGACGACCTGACAGACCGCCTCGGGAAGGACCGGATTGACCTTGCCGGGCATGATCGAGGATCCGGGCTGGAGGTCGGGCAGCCGGATCTCGCCGAGCCCGGCTCGCGGGCCGGACGAGGCCCAGCGCAGGTCGTTTGCGATCTTGTAGAGCGAGAGGGCGATCACCCGCAGCACGCCGGACGCCTCGACGAGGCCGTCCCGGGAGGCCTGCGCCTCGAAGTGGTTGCGTGCCTCGGTCAGGGGAAGACCGGTGCTGGCGGACAGTTCCTCGATCACCGCGGCGGAGAAGCCGGGCGGGGTGTTGATGCCGGTCCCGACGGCTGTCCCACCGAGCGGCAGCTCTCCGATCCGGGGCAGTGCCACCTGCAGGCGCTCGACGCCGAGCCGGACCGCGGCGGCGTACCCGCCGAACTCCTGGCCGAGCGTCACGGGGGTCGCGTCCATCAGATGGGTCCGGCCGGACTTCACGACGTCGGCGAACTCGGTCTCTTTGCGACCGAGTTCGGTGGCAAGGTGCTCCAGGGCCGGGATCAGGTTGCCGACGATGCCCTGGGTGGCGGCGATGTGGATCGATGAGGGAAAGACGTCGTTCGAGGACTGCGAGGCGTTGACGTGGTCGTTCGGGTGAACCGGGCGGCCGAGGCGCTCGGAGGCGAGCGAGGCCAGCACCTCGTTGGTGTTCATGTTGGACGAGGTGCCGCTGCCGGTCTGGAAGACGTCCAAGGGGAACTGGTCGTCCCAGTCACCACGGGCCACCTCCGTGGCCGCGTCGACGATCGCCTCGGCGATGTCCGCGTCGAGCACGTCCAGCTTGGCGTTCACCGTCGCGGCGGCGGCCTTGATCCGGGCGAGCGCCGCGATGTGCGCGCGGGAGATCCGCTGGCCGGAGACGGGAAAGTTCTCCACCGCCCGCTGCGTCTGGGCCCGCCACCGGGCCGTGACCGGTACCCGGACGTCACCCATGCTGTCGTGCTCGATGCGGTATTCCTGCTCGCTCATGCGCCTGTTCTCCCGATGCTTGTCGCCCGTGCCCTGTACCGCCCGTGCCCTGTACCGCATACTGGGGCCGCGTGCCGGCGAGATGCCGCCTGGACGCGGCCCCAGGGCCGACCTTAGGACATGTCGGGACCCCTGCTATAGGGGGCCCCCGCTCGGGGTCTCCGTCACCTTGCCTTCGGCGAGGTTCCTGAGGGGAACGTCGGGGCTTCGGCGCAATGCGGGGAAGGGTGGCTCCGACGAGTCTGGTGTGAGGGGCGGTCCGGGTTCAGCCGGCGGCGCGCTCGCGGGTACGCATCTCCCGGCGAAGCTCCGGCGGCAACGCGAAGAGAAGGTGCTCGTCCGCGGACGTGACCTCCTCCACATCGGTGAAGCCCCGCTCGGCGAGCCAGGCCATCACGCCGGTGACGAGTTCCTCCGGCACCGATGCGCCACTGGTGACCCCGACGGTCTCGACACCATCGAACCAGCTCAGGTCCACCTCGGTGGAGTCGTCCACGAGGTAGGCGGCCGGGGCGCCGGCGTCGAGCGCGACCTCGACCAACCGGACCGAGTTCGAGGAGTTCCGCGAGCCGACGACGATGACCAGGTCGACCGCGCCGGCGATCTCCTTGACGGCGACCTGGCGGTTCTGCGTGGCGTAGCAGATGTCGTCGCTCGGTGGACCCTGCAGATGCGGGAAGCGCTCGCGCAGCGCGTCAACCGTCGTCATCGTCTCGTCGACGGACAGTGTGGTCTGGGAGAGGAAAGCCACCCGCTTCGGATCGCGGACCTTCACCCCGGCGGCGTCCTCGGGCCCGTCCACGAGGTGGATGCGGTCCGGAGCCTGCCCGGTGGTGCCGACGACCTCCTCGTGGCCCTCGTGGCCGATGAGGAGGATGTCGTAGTCCTCACGGGCGAACCGCCTGGCTTCAGAATGCACCTTGGTGACCAGTGGGCACGTGGCGTCGATTGTGCGGAGCTCGCGCACCGCCGCCTCTTCGTGCACCGTTGGTGCCACTCCGTGGGCTGAAAACACGACGGTGGCGCCGTGCGGCACCTCGTCGGTTTCGTCCACGAAGATCGCGCCCTTGGCCTCCAGCGTCTTCACGACATGAAGGTTGTGAACGATTTGTTTGCGTACGTAGACCGGTGAACCATACAGCTCTAGTGCTTTCTCCACGGTCACGACGGCTCGATCGACACCAGCGCAGTAGCCGCGCGGTTTGGCAAGAAGGACCCGGCCCATGGGTGGGAGTCTACGCGGCGGCGGGCGGTCGGGAAGTCGGCTAGGCGATGCATCACCCGATGGCGACATCGTCCGGTCCGGCCGTGGCGAGGGCCGCCGACCGTTGTGGGGCGAGACTGTGGGGCGTGGTTGTGGGGCGAGGTTACGGTGCCCGGGTGGCACTGACATCGTCCCCGGAACAGCCGCTGCCGGTCCGCAGCGTGTCGCGCGCGCTGGGAGACTGGATCAACCGGCTGGGGCGGGTGTGGGTCGAGGGGCAGGTGACCGGGATCGTCCGCCGTCCCGGGATGGGAACGGTCTTCCTCACCCTGCGGGACCCGGTCGCCGACGTGTCCCTGCGGGTCACCTGCCCGCGCGCGGTGTGCGACGCGGTGGGGCCGGCGCTCGTCGACGGGGCCCGCGTCGTGGTGTGGGGCAAGCCGTCGTTCCACCCCGGCCGAGGCACGCTGGCCCTTGCGGTTGTTGAGATTCGCCCGCTCGGTGCCGGTGCGCTGCTGGCCCGGCTCGAACAGCTCAAGGCCACGCTGGCGGCCGAGGGGCTGTTCGCCGCGTCCCGTAAGCGGCGTCCTCCGTTCCTCCCGGCGGCCGTCGGTCTGATCACCGGGCGGGCCAGCGCGGCGGAGCGGGACGTGGTCGAGAACGCGCGCCGTCGCTGGCCGGCGGTGCGTATCGTGTTACGGGAGGTGGCCGTCCAGGGGCCTCTCGCGGTCGCCCAGGTCATCGACGCGCTGCGGGAACTCGACGCGCGTGCCGAGGTGGAAATGATCGTCATCGCTCGTGGCGGCGGGTCGCTGGAGGATCTGCTGCCCTTCTCCGACGAGGCGCTGCTGCGGGCTGTCGTGGCCGCGCGTACCCCGGTGGTGTCGGCAATCGGACACGAGCAGGACACCCCTTTGCTCGATTTCGTCGCCGACGTCCGCGCCTCCACGCCGACGGATGCGGCGAAGAGGGTGGTGCCGGACGTCGGTGAGCAGGCGATCGCGGTCGCCCAGCTGCGGGCCCGGGCCCGGCGGGTCGTCGAGCACCGACTTGACCGGGAGGAACGTTGGCTGGCGGACACCCGGGGACGCCCCGTGCTCGCAACGCCCACGCGCGACGTGGACCGCAGAGCGGACGACGTGTCGGCGCTCCTCGCCCGTTCGCGCCGCTGCGTCCGCCACGTGATAGATGTGACCGGGAACGATCTGGCCGCCACCCGCGCCCGGATGCGCGCGCTGTCGCCGGCGGCGACCCTCGACCGCGGGTACGCCGTGGTGCAGCGCACCGTGGATGGTGCGGTTGTGCGCGGACCTGCCGAGGTTGCGGCCGGGGACGGGCTCGCTATCCGGGTGGCGGGCGGAACGCTGCGCGCGACGGTCGTGGACGGCTGAGCAGGCCCGGCGGCCCGGTCGGCTGGAGGGGCCCGCTCGCTCAGGAGATCAGGAGAGTGGAGTCGCCGCGGCCAGTCGAGCGCGGGCGCCGTCGAGCAGCGCCTGACAGGTCTTGGCGAGCCCCTCGCCCCGTTCCCAGAGGATCAGTGACTCCTCCAAACTCACCCCGCCGGCCTCCAGCCGGCGGACGATCTCCTCGAGTTCGGCTCGCGCGGCCTCGTAGGTGACCGGTGGGGCCGGGACGCCCGGCGGGAGGACATCGGCGGCGGAGCCCGATGTGCGACCGGTAGGGCCGTCGTTGAATTCTTCGGGCATGGCCACCTCCGTGCCGCCTCCACAACCCTCTATCTTCCACAATCCTCTATAACGATGTCCGCTCAATCCGTGACCGCGAGGTTTCGGGCCGGTCCCGACCCGACCCGGCATCCACCGTTGGGCGACCCGACGGCCAGGAGGCACCGGCGTGGCGATTTCCCCTCTGTCTGGCCAACATGATATCCAACAAGGGACAATCATGGCTGAACCCGGCCGGTCCGGCGGAGATCCATAGTACAAGGTCACTGCACGGCGTTTCAGGTTGGTCTCGGTCCGAGACGGACCACGACCGGCCTGGCACACCGGCCGTTACCCGCAGGACATCCAGTCCGGAGGTAGCAATGCCCGCGCTACGCCCGACGCCTCGTCGCAGACCTCTCGGCGACCTCGCCCGAGAGCACGCTCCGCCTTCGGTTGCCGCCGTGGGCGCCGTGCCGAGGGGTGAGATGATCGGAACGCGGGTTGGCGGCGCCCATCCCGGATGGCGGATGCCGGCGACGGGCCCGCTGCTACGTCGGGCGGCCGGCCTGGTCATCGGCATGGCGATTCTCATCCCCGCCGCCACCGCTCTGGAGGGTGGGGGCCAGCCACCGGCCGCAACGGCCGTCGCGCCCGCACGGCCTCCCGTCATCGCGGCCGCCGTCCAGCGCTGACCGGGTTCGCGCTGACCGGGCGGCTTGCATCGACCGGGCCCGTACCGGCGGCCCGATCAGTTCGTGGCGGCGGGAACGACCGGTCGCAGTGACGCGGCGAGGGTGACCAGATCGGCCTGATTCGCCCCGCCTTTGCCGTCTCCGTCATCCACGATCATGGTGACGCCGCCGTCGGTTCGGGTGAGCGCGAGATGCCCATCGCCGTCCCGGCGCTGCTGCCAGGCGACGCCTTCCACATCGACCGTGCCGTTGGCCGGTCGGTTCCCCAGGATCCGCTGGACCGCGGTGGGAGCGTTGCTCTCGACGAAGCGGGCGAACGTCCGATGGTCGGGCCGATCGACGACGTAGCCGATCGTCGCTTCGGCGGGACCACCATCGGCACCGCCGTCGCCACCACCGGTGGGCAGCGTCAGGCGGATGGAGGTCGGCTTCCAGTAGGAGGGCAGGCCAGCCGGCCCGAGCGGGGAGTAGGGCGCCTGGCGGGCGAACGCCGCCATCGGCTCACTCGTCGCGACGACCTTGACCGCGGGCTCGTCGCCTCCGCGGGGCATGACGAAGACGACGAAGAGCAGGACACCCGCCATGACCACGGCGAGAGAGAGCGCCATGTCTCTGATCGTTTCCTGACCGCGTCGTCGTGCCACGTCCCCATCTTCCAGGTCCGAACCCCCGAATGGGCACCCGGACCACGTCTGGGCGGCTCGCGGGGGTGGTGGTGTGTTCAGACTCTCGCCCGGCTGGAGGGCCTTATCGGGGAGTGCGGGGCGAGAAACCGGCCAGATCGGGGCCTGCCGGGCAGCCGTCACGCCCCCTCCGCGTGACGGCTGCCCGATGCTTCGTTGGACGCGCGCACCGGGTTGAAGGTTGCGTGCCTCTTCGGCGGATTCGAGATGTCGTGTCGACGACAGGCCGGATTTGCCGGACGGCCGCGGGCGCACCTTCGCGGCGGGATAGGGTCATGGAGGTATATTCGGCGTCACTCCGGGCCTAGTTCGGGCGCCGACGGGGCTCCCGAACTAGGCTCGGGCCGTGTCTTCCACTGCTGAATCCTCCGCCTCCAGGCCTTCCGACGCCTCGTCCGTGCCCGATACGCTGGCCGTGCAAGGGCAGGCTCCGGATCGCAACCTCGCGCTCGAACTCGTCCGGGTAACCGAGGCAGCCGCGCTCGCCGCGGCGCGCTGGGTCGGCCGTGGCGACAAGAACGGCGCGGACGGGGCCGCCGTCGACGCGATGCGCCGACTGGTCGGCACCGTCTCGATGCGCGGGGTCGTCGTGATCGGCGAGGGGGAGAAGGACGAGGCCCCCATGCTGTTCAACGGCGAGGTGGTCGGTTCGGGCGAGGGCCCCGAATGCGACGTCGCCGTGGATCCCGTGGACGGTACGACGCTGACCTCCAAGGGGATGAATAACGCCATCTCGGTCATGGCGGTCAGCGAGCGTGGCTCGATGTACGACGCGAGCGCGTGTTTCTACATGGAGAAGCTGGTCACCGGCCCGGAGGCGGCCGGGGTGGTGGATATCACGGCCTCGGTGGAGGACAACATCCGCGCCGTGGCGAAGGCCAAGGAGATCCTCCCGCGGGACGTCACCGTGGTGGTCTTGGACCGGCCCCGGCACAGCCAACTGGTCGAGCAGATCAGGGCGGCCGGCGCCCGGGTTAAGCTGATCTCCGACGGCGACGTCGCCGGAGCGGTGATGGCCGCCTCGGCGGACACCGGCGTGGACCTGCTGCTGGGGATCGGCGGCACTCCCGAGGGGATCATCACGGCCTGCGCCGTGACCTGCCTGGGTGGAGTGATCCAGGGCCGGCTGTGGCCGCGGGACGACGCGGAGTATCGCAGGGTTGCTGACCTCGGGGGCGATCCGGCCCGGGTACTGTCCACCCGGGACCTCGTCGACAGTGACAACGTCTTCTTCGTGGCGACCGGCATCACGGACGGCGAACTGCTCGCCGGGGTGCGGTACCGGCCGGGCGGGGCGAACACGTCCTCGTTGGTGATGCGGTCACGCTCGGGCACCATCCGCCGGGTGGACAGCCAGCATCAGCTCACCAAGCTGCAGGCGTACTCCACCGTTCCGTTCTGAGCCGCCGCGGTCCCGGTCGCAGCTTCGATCCAAGTCGCCGGTCCGGTCGGAGTTCCGTACAGTTTCCATGCTGTTCCTGGTCCTGGTCCTGGTCCTGGTCCGACTCCGATCTGGTCGGGAGGTGGTCGCATGGTGCACTACCCGCGACCGTCCGTCCCCGCGAGGGTGTTCGCGCGCCTCGACCCCCCGGGACCGCACGGCAGCGCCGCGGAGGTCCGGACGCTGGTGGGTGCGGCACGCAGGTTCCTGCGCCATCCACGGCCCCCCGTTCTGCTTGGTTGCGTGGGGGCGCTTGCCGTCCTGCGGGTGGTCCGAGGCCCGTGGCGGATCCGGGACACCGGCGTCGCGGTGGCCGCCGTGGCGGCGCAGCCCTTCGTCGAGTGGAGTGTGCACCGGATACTGCTCCACGCCCGGCCGGGCAGTCGGCTGGGATCGATCGGTTACCAGCTTGCCGGATACGGGCACGAGCAGCATCATCGCGATCCGACCAACCTCGACACGATGTTCCTGCGCCCCCGCGAGGTGATCAGCGGAACCGTCGCCGTCGCGGCGCCTGCGTTGCTCGGGCCGCCATGGGTTGCGACCGGCGCGCTCTGCCTTGGGATGGGTGCGCTCGTCTACGACTGGACGCATTTCCTCATCCACACCCGGGTCCCCCCGCGCACGGCCTACTACCGGCGGCTGTGGCGAGGGCATCGTCTGCACCACTACCGCAACGAGCGGTACTGGCTCGGGGTGACCAGTCCGCTCGGTGATCTGGCCCTGCGCACCGACCCGCCGCGGGACGCCGTGGCACTCTCGCCGACCGCCCGCGGGCGGGGTACCACGCCGCCAGCCGTCCTGCCGCCACCCCGTCTGCTCAGTTTGTTCGGACTGCTCAGTGCTCCGGGAGGGCCGGTGATGGCCAGCTGAGGCCGGGGGATGCGAGGCCGCCCGGGTCCCCGCTGCCAGTCACCGGGCCAGGATCGGGCTGACCGAGCCGGGGGGTGAAAAGACCGGGTGGGCGGGCGGCCGCGCGCCGAAGCCGATGGGTGTGGGTCCGTGGCACCGTGGGAGGCGGCGCGGGCCGCCCGACGCCTTCCAACCACGCGCGAAGCCGGCTGTCGGGCGTGTTCGCCTCGATGGTCAACCGGGCGAGGGCGAAGCGGTCGTCGGCGGGATGCGAGAGGACGTCGCGTACCGTGCAGGCCGAACTGTAGCCGGCCGAGATCACAAGCTGGCGTACGGACAGGTCGTATCCGCCGAGGGGGTAGGCGAACGTGCGAGGTTCGTCCCCGGTCGCCACGGCCAGCCGGCGGCGCGACAGCGTCAGTTCGGCGATCACGTCGGTCCGCGCCAGCTCGTCCAGCCGCCGTCCGGTGTGACCGGACCCGCCGATTTCTATCCCGAGACCCCGTATTCGATGAAGGTCGGTCCGGTTGAAATAGCCCGGATCACCGACCCGCGAACTGGTCACGAATACCGTCGCCGTCAGACCCGTCTCGGCCAGTCGGCGGAGAGCCTTCAAGGTTTCCACGCCGCCGTCGTCGAAGGTGATGATGACCGGGTTGGCCGGCGCGGTGGCCGCGCGCAGGGATGCGGCATATTTCGACACGGTGAGCGCCTGCCGGCCGGAGGCGGCGATGAGGGCGCAGTGCCGCATGAAGGTCGCGAAGGGGATTAGCCGACGTCGCGGGCCGCGTGGCGGCTGCGTGTCGAGAGACCGGTAGCGCAACATCGGGATCATCGGCGTTCGTCCCGCTGAGCAGGGACTGGCGGTCACCGGGGCCCGACCGGCTCACCAACGGACGGGGCGTGCTCGCCGGAGAAAGCGTGAGACGTGCACGACAAGCGGGCCTCCCTACGTCCGCCGCCTCCGGGGATGCGGCACCCGATATGCCAGTGGAAGTGCACCTGAACGGTGGGTGCGTGATGCGGCATGGAATCTAGCACGAGCTGCGGCAATAGGTGCCGTCGCGTTGCCGGTGTTTGTCGTCGACCGTTCCATCTACATGCCTGTTATTGTTTTTATTGATGGCATGGATTTATCTGTGGGGTGGTTGTGGCGGTACGGCCGACCCGGCGTGGGGAACCGGCGGTCCGGGCTACAGCGGCCGGCGTCGGCGCTCGGCGGCCGACTGCGCGAGGGAACGTTGCCGCTCGCGGCGCGCCACTTGGGCGCGGCGACCCCGGAAGAGCGCGATGACGACTACCAGGATGAAGGCCGTCAGCAGGATCGGAGCGTGAAGGATCATCTCCGAGCCGACATCGATGGCCTTGTTGCGCAGGCCGGAGCCGCCGTTCCCGGCCGCGGGGTTTAGGTAGCCGACGCCGAGGGTGATGAGCGCGTAGGCGAGCGGCGGCATGATCACTACGCCGATGAGGTCATCCGCATGCACGCGGACCGCGGCGAGGACGCACGAGCCGATGAACAGCACGCCGAAGGCGAACTTCAGGGAACCGAAGATCGCGGAGTCCGCGATGGCACCGAGCCCACCGATGACGAGGACGAGGATGCCGGTGCCGAGCGCGGTGAGGCCCCGGCGGCTGCCCGTGAACAGTGTGGGCGGCGGCCCACTCGCCCGACCGCGCGAGCTGCGGGCGTACAGATCATCATGCCCGCGAGCGCGTGCGGATCTGCCCGGCGGTCCGGCCGACTGCCGGTGAGGCGGCACACTCACGAAGGCAAGGTACCGCCCGCAGATTTCCAATGCGTCAGGGCGATGCACCAGACATGCGCATCGGCTCTCGCATTTGAGCTTTCGGTGTCGATCTCACTGCTTTCCGTTGCTTAAGCCTCCTTATGCTGGTCGTTCGCGTCCCATCTGGCCGGATCTGCGCCGTCAGGGGTCTGGTACCCGACATCGATTCCGGGGTCCTCCATGGCGCCACCCCGCCCGGTCGTCGCGCCCTCCCCGGTGCTCCTCAGGAGCTCGGCGGCGGACAGCGGCCGTACGCCGGTCTCTACCGGAACCGGACTGGGGAGCCCCGCCTCGACGACTTCCATGGCCGCGAGCCGGCGGGCGGGGGTCAGCACCCGGCTTTCCAACGAGCCGACGGTGGCGTTGAAGTCCCCCACCGCCCGGCCGAGCGAGCGACCGAGGCGATCGACGTGTTCGCCCAGGGTGCCGAGGCGGGTGTAGAGGTCGCGACCCAGCTCGAAGATCTCCTTCGTCCGTGCGGTCAGCGCATCCTGAGTCCAAGCGTGGGCGATGGTCCGCAGCATAGCGATCAGCGTGGTTGGGGTGGCGATGATGACCTTCTTGCCTGCGGCGTGCTCGAGCAGGCCGGGATCGTGATCGAGGGCAGGGGCCAGGAACGCCTCGGCGGGGACGAAGAGCACCACGAACTCCGGGGACGACGGCAGCCGCCGCCAGTAGGACTTGGCGCCGAGGCCGTCGACATGCGCACGCAGATGGCGGGCATGGGCGGCCATCCGGCGCGCGCGATGGTCCTCGTCCGTCGTGTCGGCGGCCTCCAGGAACGCGCTGAGCGGAACCTTCGCGTCGACGACCACGTTGCGGCCACCGGCAAGGTGGACGACCATGTCGGGCCGTTGCGGGCCGTCGTCGCCCTGGATCGTCATCTGCTCGGTGAAGTCGCAGCGGTTGAGCATGCCGGCCACCTCCGCCACCCGGCGCAGCTGCATCTCGCCCCAGGCACCGCGGGCCTGGGGCCGGCGCAGCACGGTCACGAGCGCGGCGGTCTGCGACCGGAGGTTCTCCGACGCCTCGCGGGCGAACCGCACCTGCTCGACGAGCGCCGAGTAGGCCTCGGTGCGCGCGGTCTCCAGCTCCCGCAGCCGGTCCTCCATCCGCCCGAGGGCCTCCCGCAGCGGCGTCACCATGCTCTCGACCGCCGAACGACGGACGTCGAGGTCGCCGCGGGCGCGGGCGCCGGCCTCGTCCAGCCGGGCGGAGGCCAGCTCTACCAGCTGACGGCTCGCGCCCTCCAGAGCCTGCGCGGACAGCGCTCGGAAGCTCTCGGCAAGCCGGTCCTGGCTCTGCTCGACCAGCGCCACCCGCTCGGCAGCCGCTCGCTGCTCGTACTCCAGCGCGGTGCGCAGGCTGGACACGTCCGACTCGGCCAGCATCGCACGCTCGGCAGCGGCGGCGGCGGCCTCCCGGGCCTGGTCGCGCTCCCGCACGGTGGTGGCGTGCGCAGCCGTGAGCGCGGCGACCCGCGGCTCGGCGAAGCGGCGCGCGGCGGCGAATCCGCCCATGGCGCCGAGAGCCAGCCCGATCAGGGCCAGCAGCGCGCTGGTCGTGTCCACGGGAGAGAGGCAATCACGGCCCTCCGACAGTTTCGCGCGGTTTCGCGGTGAGACGGTCCCCGGCCGGGCCCTTCCCGGCGAGCTGCCGTGGGGCCCGTAGCCGTGGAGCCCGCAGCCGTGAGGTCCGTAGACTGACCGGCCATGGGCTTGTCGATCGGGATCGTCGGGCTGCCCAACGTCGGCAAGTCCACGTTGTTCAACGCCCTGACGCGCAATGAGGTGCTGGCCGCGAACTACCCGTTCGCGACGATCGAGCCGAACGTGGGCGTGGTCGGGGTGCCCGATCCGCGTCTCGGCGAGCTCGCGAAGCTCTACGACAGCGCCCGGACGGTGCCGGCCACGGTCAGCTTCGTGGACATCGCCGGTCTGGTCCGAGGCGCGTCCGAGGGGCAGGGCCTGGGTAACCGCTTCCTCGCGAACATCCGCGAGTCCGACACGGTCTGCCAGGTCGTCCGGGTGTTCTCCGACCCCGACGTGGTGCACGTCGAGGGCAGGGTCGACCCGGCCGACGACATCGAGACGATCAATACCGAGCTGATCCTCGCCGATCTGCAGACCGTTGACGCGCGCCTGCCGAAGCTGGAGAAGGAGGCCCGTGCCGACAAGACGAAGCAGCCGTTGCTGGCCGCGGTGAAGGCCGCGCGCGAGGTGCTTGACGCCGGCCGCACGCTGTCCTCGGAACCGAAGATCAATCGCGACGCCCTGCGGGAGCTTTTCCTGCTCACCGCCAAGCCTTTCCTCTACGTCTTCAACGTCGACGAGGACGTCCTCGCCGATTCCGGTCGGCGCAAGGAACTTGTCGGGTCCGTCGCGTCCGCGGACGCGATCGTGCTGTGCGCCAAGGTCGAGGCCGAACTGGCCGAGCTCGACGAGGCCGACGCCGCGGAGCTGCTGGCCTCGCTCGGCCAGGAGGAGAGCGGCCTTGCCCAGCTGGCCCGGATCGGTTTCCACACCCTGGGGCTCCAGACGTTCCTGACGGCCGGCCCGAAGGAGGCCCGGGCCTGGACCATCAGAGCCGGGGCGACCGCGCCGGAGGCCGCCGGGGCCATCCACACCGACTTCCAGCGTGGCTTCATCAAGGCCGAGATCGTCTCGTACGACGCCCTGATCGCGGCCGGTTCGATGGCCGCCGCCCGCGCGGCCGGCAAGGTGCGCATGGAGGGCAAGGACTACGTGATGGCCGACGGCGACGTCGTGGAGTTCCGCTTCAACGTCTGATCAGGGGCCACTTCCGCAGGTCCCGCAGGGTGCGAGTGATCGTGTTCCACACCGGTTACACCGGACCACGCCGTGTCCACCGCCTTGCGGGTCCGATCCTCGCTATCCGGCATCAGGTGCCCGTACGTCGACAGCACCAGGTTGGCGTTGTCGTGCCCGAGCCGTTCCGCGACCGCGATCACGCTTTCCCCCGCAGCGAGCAGAACCGACGCGTAGTGGTGCCGAAGATCGTGGGGCGTGGTGCCAGCCGGAAGCCCCGCCCGGCGGACGGCCCGGACGAAGATCTGTGCCCCGTAGTAGTCGTGGCGGTACGGCCGCCCGAACCGCGTCGTGAACAGCGAACCGTCCGCCCCCGGCGGGAAGACCTCCGAGTGCTCCGCCACCGCGTCACGGACGACGTCAGGCAGCGGCACGACCCGCCGGGAACGGGGCGTCTTGGGTACGCTCCGGACCTTCGAGCCGGGTGCAAGCTGCCATTCGATGCGCACCACCCGCCCGCCGGTGTCGACGTCCTCAGCTCGCAACGCGAGCAGTTCGCCGATACGGAGCCCGAGCCCGGCCTGCACGATCACCATCGCCCGGTTGCGAACCGGGATCGCGTCCGCCAGGAGCCGCACTTGGTCAACCGTCAGCGGCACCACCCGTTTCCGCCGGGTGGACGGCATGCTGAGCCGTACGACGGGTGAGACGGCCACCAGGCGATCGAGCACGGCCGCCGCATAGATCGACCGCAGCAGCGACACGAGGTTGCGCAGCGTCGTAGGCGCCAGCAGCCGTGCCCGGTCGGACACCCACGCCTGAACCTCCGACGGCCGGACCGCCGCGAGCCGACGGGAGCCGAGGGACGTCCCCGCAATGTGCACTTTGATCGTTCCTGCGACCCGGCGGGACGTCGTCGGCCGGTGGACCCTGCCCGCAGCCCATCGCCGGGCGTACTCGGCAACCGTCGTCCGGTCGTGCGGGTCGATGTACTGGCCGTTGGCGAGATCCGAGACGACGGCAGCCCGGAAGCGCTCAGCATCACCCTTCTTCGCGAAGGACTTCGAGCGTTGCCGCCCATCATCGTCGCGCCAGCGCGCGAGGTACACCGCCTTACCGTCGCGAACCCGCTTTTCCACACTGCCCACGGCTATGCGGCCCTTTCAGCGAGCCACGCGCGCACGTCCGTGGGGTCGTAGCGAAGCCACTTCCCGACCCGGTACGCCCGAGGCCCGACCTTGCGCGTCCGCCACTGATACAAGGTCGCCACAGGAACACCGAGGAAGCGCGCAGCCTCAGCAGCAGTCCACAAGCGATCAACCTCCGCAGACAACATCCCCATTCCCAACCTTCCACTACGCAGCAAATTTCCGGGCCGAATGTGCTTCCTCGCGTCGTGACCGTGCTTGGTCTGCGGCCATGGATGCGAGCCATCGGTCGCCGTTGTTGGCGTAGCCGGAGGAGTGGTACCGCCAGGTGGGGATGATCACGGTTTCGTCGGTGTCGTCGGGTCGGCCGAAGGCGTCGAGGGCCGGGCGTTCCTCGCCGTTCACGTGGGTACGTTGCCAGGTACGCCGGGCCGTCCGGCGTGCCGCGAAGGTGGTGGAGTAGCCGCGTGATTTGGTGAGCCAATGGCCGTTGAAGCCGAGTTGGTGCGCCCACTGGCGCAGCCGTAGATCCTGAAACTCCGAGTGCGGACCGAGACGCCACGCGGTATGGACCAGCCGGGCGTGGAACTCTCCGAGGAACGGAAGGCGTGCCTCCAAGTCGTCAGCGTCGCGTATCCGCCGGTCGAGTAGGCCGGAGTCGACGACGGATTTAGTGATGTACTTGGCGAGATAGTTCCCGACCGCCTGTGGGGTGAGGTCCCCGCCGTCCACGAGAACCTTTTTCACATCATGCTGCTCACCCCAGCGTGCCGCGAGCATCGGTGTTGGGCGTGGAACAGGTGGGGGGATGTCCGCGGAGGCGAGCAGGCCCGCAGCCGCCAGGGTGGCGAGCGCGTCCGCTTCGGAGGGAAGGTCATAGGCGTGCGGGTCCGGGCAGGGTTCCTCGGTGTGGGTGACCGCCCAGCGCCAGCAGGACGCCAGCAGGTCCCCGGTTGCCCAGGCGGGAGGAGCCTGCCAGACGTCCGAGTCGCTGCCCGCGTCCAGGCGGAGCAGGGCATGGAAGTGGACCGCGCCGCGCCGTTGGGCTTCCCCGACCTTGACGTAGGAGATGCGGACCGCACGCCGCAAGCCCCGTTCGGTCATGCCTGTGACGGTGGCCATGCGCCGGTAGGTCGCGTCCACGGTGCGTTTCCACAGCCTGCCCGAGGTGCGGTTCCAGACGATCAGCGCGCCGTCGTCGTGGCAGTCCGGGCACAGCGGGGTGCCGAGCCGCCAGTCATCCTCCCCATGCACGAACGTGCAGCCGCGTGCACGGCCATGCGGGCATCGTCCTTGGCGCCGACTGCACACCTGAGCGGGACCGTGATTCGCGCGCCGAGAGTGCACCGGGCCGAACGAGGGTGCGGTCACCGTGACGAACAGCCCCGGATGCTCCGCCACCGTCGCGGGAACATCATGGCCACCGGTCAGCCCCGCATGGACGATCTGCCAGGCATCCCCCGCGTACAAGTAGGAGCAGGACGGGCACACCGAGGCCCGCCGGTTCCCGCAGGGCACCAGGAGCAGCCCGTCCGGCATGGTCGCCGTGTCCAGCACGCGGCGCACCTCACCGGTAGCCGTATCCACATGGTCGATGTGGCCGAACAGGCGGACAGGGTGCGCGCAGCCGGACACCCGGTCGAGTTGCGCGAGAAACCCGGACAGGGAGCCGTCCGCAGCGCGAGGCATCGCCGCGTGGAGAAACTCCGAATCCAGCACAGGGACTGTCATCCGAGACTCTCCTTTCACGGACGGCCGCAGCGGCGTCACACCTCATTTCCCCATTCCGGGGGCGCGGCATTGTCTATCGAATGGAGAACCTGTCAAGGGCACTACGTGAACGCCCTTGACAGAACCACCATTCGACAGTTTCTAAAAGCGCCCGGAACGGAGAAAAAAATGGTAGGGGAAGGTAAAGGCCCATCGGCTAGGAATGCCCGCGCGTGTAGTGGCGAGATAGAGCGTCAGCCGCCGCGCATGAGGGGCGCCGCACCAGGTACGGACGTGAGGAGTTGCCGAGCCTCACCCACCGCAACGGGAAGGATACCCCGGGGCGTTCCAGGATGAGCACAACAGGCGAACAACCGTTCGGCGTGGTCCCCGGGGTGGCGCGGTCAGGTCGGAGGGGGAGCCCCGCCCGACCGCGTACCCACACGGAGCGTCGCGCGCCGCTCAGTCGTCGTAAAAAACGATCTCTGGTATGTCCGTGGCGTACCATCCGCCGTCCGCCGTGCGTTCCAGTGGCAACGACGTCGAGTCCACCCCGGATCGTGTCATCTCTCGCCCAGCGCCACGGGCAGCGCGCAATGGAGGGGGTTGGAGGCCACCGGCGTATCGCTTTGAGCGCGGCCAAGGGTCCTCTCATCGGGTCCGGTGGCGCCGGACAGCCAGGGTGGTGCCGAGACCATGGCAAGACGAGCAGTTCCGTGGACGCTCGCCCATGCAGGCACGGCACTGCCGGTAGGTGTTCCCGGAGTTGATGTTACGGCGAGGCATGGTGGTTCCCTTCCTAATCGAGCCCCATTGGGATACCCGAGGTTCCGTTGGTGGCATGGCGACGCTGATAGTCAGCGGAGAACGCCGCCCATTCCGGGGATAGCTCCCCGTCGCCCAGACGGACGGGGATGGGAATGTCGGCGGCAATATCAAGGCCGGATTCGGTGTGTTGACCGAGTAGCGGGACCGGCATGCCAGCCGGAGCCGGGTAGTCACGGGCAAGCCCGTCGATCACATCATCGTCGATGTATTCCGCGCGGACCCGCAACGGTTCCCGGGTGCCTTCCAGTTTGACGTAGCCGACCCCGGGAAGGCTTTCCGGGATCAGGTCGCAGTAGGCGCCCCGGGCGCGCATCTTGTCCCCGAGGACCATATCGACCTGCTGCGGTTCATCGAGCCGCATCGCGATGCGGGTCGGGAACAGATTCCGGTAAGGAACCACCTCCTTGGACGGATCTTGCAATGCGACCATCAGACCCACACCCGGAGCCCGGCCCTGAGAAGCGAGGATCTGCACCGCGTTATCCGCCCGTCCCTGGAGTTTCTTGTTCGTCACATACGCCGTGATGAACGCGAATTCGTCGACGAGAACCAGCACAAACGGCGTGTCCACCGTCGGAGTCAACCGGCGGGTCACGCCTTTCAACCGGGCGGCACGATCCCGGGTGAACTCCGCCGCATCCTCGAGGAGCTCCACCATCGCGCCCAGGTGGCTGTCCTCGTAGCGGGTGAACAGCGCACGGCCTGGGAACAGTTCCATCCCGCCCTTCGGGTCGATCGCCCACACCTGCACCAGACCGGCAGCGATAGCCGGACCCAGCCGGAGCAGAGTCGACCAGATGACCGACCCCTTCCCCGCACCGGTCGCACCCGCGACGAACACATGCGTGCCGAGCAGACGCAGCAGCCACAGCGCGCCGTCCTCCCGCCGGCCGATCGGCAACGCGGTCAGGTCCACCGCGCCAGCCGAGGCAGGAACCGGCAACTTCGACATCGGCCGGGTGAACGGATCCCGGCGGGTCACGTCCAACCACACGTAACCCGGCTTGTGGGTCCGTACCCGCACGTTCTGACTTCCCAGCGCGTGCGCCAGCGACTCGGAGGCATCCGCGAGATGATCCGGTTTCTGGCCGACGCGCAGCTTGACCAGCAGCGCATCACGGTAGTCGTTTGATCGGACTTTCCGCAGACCAGGCCAGACCAGCACATCCCCATCCACCACGGCCAGGTCGTGACGGGCCATGAGCCCCCGCCAGCGCGGAGCGTAGCGAACCCAACGCGCCCACCACGAGCGCAGCGGACGCCCTAACCACCGGGCGTAGCTAGACGGGCAGGCCAGCCGCCAGACCAGCGCGGCCACGGTCAGCACCGCCAGCGCCAGCGCGGGCAGCACCCATCCCACCCGGTCGACCAGCAGCAACGCGGCAAACAGACTGAACGACGTACGCGGGAAACGGGCGATCACCCGGGCGACCGCGACCCCCACCCGGCCCACCAGACGCAGACCGACCCGCCCGGCCGTATCACCCGGACGCACCAGCGGATGCCTACGCGTGTCCCGGTTCACCGGAACGGACCGCGACAGGTCCGCGAGCCGTACCCTCATGGTTCACCTCCCTCCCACGTTCCAGATAGGCGGCGTAGGCGCGGGGATTACGGTCGTACCAGGCTTCCGCGCACACCTTGTGAACAGCCACACCATCCGGAGAACGGCACAGAGCCGGACGCCGGCACAGCACACACGGCTCCGGATCCCCCACATCACCGCGAGGGAAATACCTACCCGTTCCCCAATCCAAAAGCGGCATCAGCCCCGACGCCGACGCCGACGCGGCTCAAGCTGGATAGGTTCGGCCGCTTCCCGGGCACGCACCAGCGGAATCGAGAACGGCCCAGGAACCGGCGGAACCGGCGCAGCCTCCCCACCGAACGGCAACGGCATCTGATCAGACGACTGCCGACGAGACCGTCGGGCCATCAGCTACCACCCCGCTCACGGCGCGCGGCACGCACGCTTCCGTTCCGAGTGACATGGCCATGCGCCACCCGATCATGCGTTTCCTTCTGCCCGCGCATGTCCGCCCGCGAACGAGTCGGCCGCGAGCTCAGCCCACACACCTCACACGTGTAGGAATACAACTCGGTCATCACCGGGAACCCTTCCGATAGACAGGACGCTGCACCCGACGAGCCGGCACCGCGCACGACGGGCAACGAGAATGCCGACACACCATCATCAGCCCACACGGGCAGATGAACATACGACGGCAAGAAGAACAGGTACGAGAAGCCATCGGACATGCACCCTTCCGAAAGCAACCAGCGCACCGGCCGGTTGCAACAGCCGGATAGTCGGCTAGGAATCAGCGTTAAGAGCGGACCGGTAGGCATCGTAAGCCGCCTCATAATCCGCGTACCGAGCGTGCGCGGCAGCAGCCAGACGCTGATACTCATCGAACGCCTCAGCCGCACGATCACGGGCAGCCGCGTACACGAGCCACGCCCGATCCTCCGCCCGACACAAGTCGTCCACGGACACGGTTCCACGAAGCGATCGTGTGGTAGACATGAGAGTGTCCCATTCCTGTCGCAGGGAGATGGACAACAGACATACCCGGGGTGCGGGAGGAGCGGGCAAACTCAGACCCGCACCCCGGGTACGTCGACCCGTACCAGCTAGGAAAGACGCCGGTACTCAGACCACGCCGCATGCTCCACATCCCGAGCTACACGGACCCCCGCCTCAGCGCAGCCATTCCGACGACGCGCGTCCGCGTCCACGCGAGCCCGATTCGACCGGGCCAACGCCGCCGCCCGCTGAATATCCCTATTCGAATGCATGCGAAATACACCTTCCTGTCGCGAGAAATGCAGAACAGCTCAGGCGCGCGTAGGAACGGGCAGATCAGAGCACGCGCCCAGAACGAGAACGTCAGAGACCGCGACGCCGCCGCTCAGCCCTGACATCAGCGGCAATATCGTCGTACCACTCCTCAAGAGCGTAATCCCCACAATCCCCCGCACGGTCGCCACGCCGCCGCGCTACCCGCTCAACTGCAACCAGATCATCGGCGCTCATGTCCCGCAGAACAGCCGGAGCATCATCCGAGCTCCAATCAGCGATCACGCCACGGCGCATCTCCGACCGGGATGTATTCTGTCCACCCGGATTCATAACCTCGGAATTAACCCTCCAAGAATTGAACGGCATGGCTACGCCGCCGCCTTCCCGGACCGCACGCTCGCCACCATCGGGGCGCGCATCCCCCGAGCACGCAGGCTGTAACCCACCCGGGGCGTCTTCCGCGACTGATCAACATACGCGGTGACCGTCAGCCCGTCGAACTCCACCGGACGAAACGGCGTACCCGCGAGCGTGTCCGGTGGGACCGGCTGCACCTCAGCCGCAATCTTCACCTTCACCTCAGCCTGACCGGCCCGCAGATCCGGCGCCGCGTCCAGCACCCGCACCAGCCACACCCGGGCACCGGTCTCCTTGTCCCGAACCTGTGGATCAGACAGACCCGCCTTCACCGCATCGAAGTCGCGGTC
Source organism: Frankia sp. CoBUL1 (assembly GCF_978021245.1). Lineage (NCBI taxonomy): Bacteria > Bacillati > Actinomycetota > Actinomycetes > Frankiales > Frankiaceae > Frankia > Frankia sp. CoBUL1. Next base: position 8,894 of record NZ_CDXDOS010000015.1, on the reverse strand, counting down.
AGCCTCCACACCCAGCACAAACGCCCCGTGCGGGAACACGTCCCCGAAGCTCACGGGAATCCTCATCGGCACAGCCATGATCGAGATCCCTTCACTCTGGACGTCTCTGGTCTGGACGTCCCCTGGTGTAGACCAGTATAGCTGGTACTGGACCAGTTGGCAACCAGGGTGAGTAGGGCCTAGTGAGCAGGCAGTTCGTAGCTCAGCACGTACCGGTCCGCTGCCAACACCGTGTCGCAGACCTCGACAGGAAGCCCCTCAAGATCAATTGCGATGCGCACCAACGCCAGAACCGGCGTACCCGGAATCAAGCGAAGTGTCCGACGCTCCCCATCAGTCGGCATCCGCGCAGAGACTTCCTCCGTGAAGTGGCCGAGCTGGTGACCCTTTTCCTCGATACGGGCATAGATTCCACCAGGACCGGGATTCTTTTCAACCATCGGAGTGTCGACAGCGATCACCCACGGGATATAAGACGTTGCAATCTCCATTGGCTCACCATCAGCCAGATAGAGTCGATGCCGAACGAGGACCGTTTCGCCCGCCTCGATTTTTAGCAATTTCGCAATTTCCGGTGGGCAGGGCCGAGGTTCGACGCTCAACACATCGACGCTCGGCCGACGCCCTTCGCCCTCTAGCTCAGCGAGATAGGCAGCCTTTCCCATACGGCGATGCTGGCGGGCGAAACGGTCGCTAGCCAGACGCCGGACCGGCGGACGCTTACGCACAAAAGCGCCCCGGCCGTGCTCAACCTCAATCCGTCCTTCTTGAATGAGTTCTTCGAGTGCTTGCCGAATTGTATTACGACTTACACCGTACGTAACGGTCAGGTCACGTTCACTCGGCAGCTTATTTCCCGCAGCAAGGTCGCCAGTCTCGATTGACGCACGCAAATGATCTGCGATCTGCCGGTAAACGGCCCGATCACTCATTGGATCAATGCGAGCATCCACAGCCTGAGTCTCCTATACTGGTCTAGTCCTGTGAACCAGTGTACCGGAGGGCTCATCCTATGAGCGAGACCACCCCGCGCCACTCCGTCAGCGTAGCCGCTGCTATCACAGACGAGTCCGGCAAAATTCTCCTAATTCAGAGACGTGACAACCAGCATTGGGAGCCACCCGGTGGAGTACTTGAATTGGGTGAGGCGATCGAAGATGGTCTTCTTCGGGAGGTCGAAGAAGAGACCGGTCTTCTCGTTGAAGTAGAGAGACTCACTGGCGTCTACAAGAACATGAAGATTGGCGTCGTGGCGCTTTTCTTTCGATGCCGAGTTGCGGGTGGAAGTGAACGCACCGGCGACGAGACTTCTAAGCTTCGGTGGATCAAACTCTCCGCCGTCAGCAAGTACATGGACGAGGCTTACGCGATTCGTGTCGCCGACGCGATGCAGACGGGCCCGCCCGCCGTACGCGCACACGATGGGAAATTCCTGCTACCCGCATAGGTGTGCCAACTTTCCTTACTTCTTCAAGGCGGGCCCTCCGGGCCCGCAGGAGCCCCGCGCCGCACACGCCACGCCGAACAGGGCCCCAGGTGGCTCGCCGCGCAGCACGGGGCCCCGCCTCCCTCCGGTCGGCACCCCATGGCGCGTCGGCCACCACCCCATTCGGCGCGTCGGAACGTCGCAGAGCACCGAGTGAACCCGACGAACATCACGTGACGATCGAGCCGGAGGCACGGACTCACAGGACAACTCCCACACGTCGAGCGTCACGGACGACCGCGTGTCCCCGGTGCCCCCTGGTACACGAGCGTTCCACGCGATCTTGAAAAGCTGCCATCGACGATGAGAAGCGACGGAAGGCGGAACCCCTGGTACCAAAGGACTTTCGGGCTATCCATCGAGGTCAACGGCACCCGGATCGGCCTTCCGCTTCAACGTCTGATCAGGGGCCGTTCCCGTGTGATGAGAAGCACCTACCGCGTGGCGGCATGCCTGTTGAGGCCGCGGCCGTTCAGCCAGATCACGCGAAGCACGGTGATAATGATTCACCTGTCTTCAATGGTATAGACGATGAGTCCCCAGCCGTCACCGAAGGTTGCTATCCACTGATTGTCACGTTTTAGGCAGTCATCAGACCGCGCGTGACGGGCGCGGATGGCCGGGCGGGTACCAGATTTCGGCGATCGCGGTCGGATCGCCGGCGGCAATGCGGCGTCGGTCCTCGTCGATGCCGGCCTGGATCTCCGGGTTGGCGCAAAGCACGGCCTGAGGCCACCAGCGGTCAATGACCCGGTGCGGCGGCGCCAGGTCAAGGGCGTCGTCGGCCTCGACAGCCGCCGCGTGGAACTTGGCTTCGAACTCGGCACGATGGTCAGGCCTGAGCGCGGCCCGGACCGCCGGACCGGTGCGCTCAACCCGGTTGCGTACCCCGTACGAGGGGATCGTGACATCCGCACTCATGAGATTGGTTCTCGCCCGGCGCAGCCTCCCGACCGCTATGGCCGGACCGCGAAGGAATACGAGTCCGGAAGTAGCTTTGGGATCAACGTCCGCCTCTACAGCGAGGCTGTGGCCGCGGCCTGAAGATCTCCGGCGGCCGTGGTCACCGCGCTAAACGAGCTGCCGGGTGCCCCGGGTGGCCGCGGCGACGATCGCCTCGGCCGGTCCTCGCACCCCGCTCGCCCGCCAGGCGGTGGCAACGGTCAGGGCTACGGCCGCCTGGAGCAGAAAGGACGGCGTCGGATCCGCGGGGAGGAAGGACGCGGACATCACGATCACGTGGGTGCAGTAGAGGGTCAGTGTCATCGATCCGACGGCGACGAGCGGGATCAGCATCAGGGGCGGCAGCAGCCGGCTCAGGAGCAGGACGAACCCGAGCAGGGCGACCGCGGCCGCGCCGGTGTGCAGCAGATCGACGGGCGTGGACGAGTGCGGGGTGTCGACGGCCAGCCACCACCAGGTGTTCGTCGGGGTGCTGCCGTACAGCCCGGCGTCGAGGATGGACCGCACCGGCAGCGGCCCGACTCCCGCGACCTCGACGGGATCGACGGATTCGAGTGCGGCCATGCCCGCGGCGTGCCGGAGCAGGGCCCAGGAGACCAGCGACGCCGCCGCGGCGATCGTGCCACCCCCCGCGAGCAGGGCGGCGGCGACCCGCGTGGACCGTAGATCCAGCCGGCCGACCGTGAGTCCCACGCAGAGGTACCCGAGCCAGGCAAGCGCCGGATAGAAGCCGGTGAAGCCCATCTCCAGAGTCAGGTTCACCGGGTGGGTGAACGCCCGGCCGAAGGTCGGGTCGGCAAGGGTCGGGGGCGGCAGATGGTCCCGGCTGAGGAGGCCCGCGGCCGGGACGACCGCGAACGCCAGCACCGTGACGACGACCAGCGCTCCGACCGGAGCCCGCAGCAGCGGCACGGCCAGGATGAACATCAGCGCGTAGTAACAGAGGATCACCGCGATGCCGGAGTGGGTGTAGCCGAGGGCGAGGCCGATCGTCCCGATGCAGACCGCTCGTGCCACGGTCGACGCGCGCGCCTGTGGCGCCGGCAGCCGGCCGGTCGACAGCGCCAGCGCCACCCCGGCGAGTACCGCGAAGGCCGCCGAGGCCCGGCCGGCGGCGAGCAGATGCGCGGGGGTCCCCGCCCCATCATCCCCGACCGCGGGATAGATGTGCGTCGCGACCATGCCGATCAGGGCGAGGCCCCGCGCCGCGTCGACTCCGCGTAGGCGGCTTTCCCCGCCGGCCTGCGGGTGACGGGGCTGAAGCATCGCGGGCACGCCCTTCAGACTGGTCTCCGGGCAGAGGTGGGTTTCATCCGGCCCGCCGGGAGCGTTCCCGGGCCGACGCGGGCACCGCGACCGTGGCTCGGCAGTCAACGACCGATGAGTGGCGAGGAGAGGAGGATGGCGTGATCTGCCATCTGGTGGGCCGGTCCGAGTGGGCGGCCGGGGCTGACGGGTACCGCCCGGCGAGCCTGGCATCCGAGGGGTTCATCCATTTCTCCGCCCCGGAGCAGGCCGTGGCCACCGCGAACCGGTACTACGCCGGGCGTGCGGACCTGCTGCTGGTCGTCGTCAACCCGGAGCGGCTGAGCGCGGAGCTGCGCTGGGAGCCGCCGGCGCCCGTGGCGCCCGCCGGCCAGGCGCCCGCGGGGGGCACGCCCGCGCCAGGGGAGCTCTTCCCGCATCTCTACGGGAGGATCGACACCGCAGCGGTGACGATCGTCGTACCGTTCCCGCCTGATCCGGATGGTGTCTTCCGGGTGCTGCCCAGTCTCTGGTGATCTCCACGTCTGTTCGGTACGAGACGTCTGTTCGGTACGAGCGCTCAGTACGAGACGCCGGCAGAGCGCAGGATCTGTGAGATCCTGCGGGCCAGGGCCACGTCCAGTTCGGTGACGCCGCCGACCGAGTGGGTCCAGACCGTGAAGGTCGTTGTTCCCGGGCCCCGCTCGACGACCGGATGATGGTTGATCGCGTCCGCTGCCTGCATGACCTCGGCCACGATCGCGTCGGCCTCGTCCCCGTCCAGCATGATCTCCAACTGGATCCGGTCGGCGTCGCCGATCCAGCCGGGTAGTGCCGCCAGCGCCCCGGCGACTTCGGTGGTGTCCAGTCTGCTCGGCATACCGATTTCCTCCGGCTGGTGATTCTCTGATTCTCTGGCTTGGATTCTCTGGCTTGCGGTCCGCGTCCCGCTGCTGGGCGAGCCGTCCTGGTGGAGCCACCCGAAAGGGTCATCAGACACGATCCGCCGGGAACGGATCCACGGCTGGCCGGACTCTGGGAGAGTCCGGCACCATGAACGCGGATGTGGAGGGCTTGGATGCCCTCCCTTCTACCCATGGACGACGGCGTGGAACACCTGAGGACCGGGACGGCACCGACTCCCCGGTGGTGAAGGGACGTCTGGTCGTTGCCGTCGCGCTGCTCGACGATGATCGCCGGG
>NZ_CDXDOS010000015.1:0-3376 GCF_978021245.1 Frankia sp. CoBUL1 | reverse complement strand
CGGCAAGGTCGAGCCCGGCGAGCACGAGCTCGACGCGCTCGTCCGGGAGTGCCGGGAGGAGCTCGACGTCGAGATCGAGGTCGGTCCGCCGCTCGGTGAGGTCGGGCTGTCCAGCCCCGGATGGGTGCTGCGGGTGTGGCTCGGCCGGGTGACGCGCCGGCAGCCCCGGCTCGTCGAACATGACGAGCTGCTCTGGCTCGGCGTGGCCGAACTGGACGATGTCCGGTGGATGCCGGCCGACGGTCCCCTGGTGGCGGAGTTGCGCCGCATGCTGTCGACTCCCGGATCGCTCTTCTGAAGGTCGACTCTTCTGAAGGCCGGCGACGGGAGGTCGCGGATCGGTGAAGCCCCGGACCGGTGAAGCTCGTTGTGGCCGAGGCGTCCGTGCCATGGGTGCACCCGTACCATGAGTGGCGGTGCGACCGTTGCCGGTGTACGCGTGACGGGCAGATCGTCGTGCCGCGGCGCCGACACCATGGCGGACACTCGCCAGAACGTTCGCGTCACCGGTTCATGCGTTACCGTCGTTTCATGCGGTGACGTCGTCGTTGTTGCGGGGTCGCGAACCCCATGTCCGCCCCGGAGCGCATCACCGTGTCTCTTCGTGCCGATCTTCGAAACGTGGCAATCATCGCCCACGTCGACCACGGCAAGACCACCCTCGTCGACGCCATGCTGCGCCAGTCCGGCGCGTTCGGCGAGCATGCCGAGCTCACCGACCGCGTGATGGACTCGATGGACCTGGAGCGCGAGAAGGGCATCACGATTCTCGCGAAGAACACCGCGGTCCGTTACGGCGACATCACGATCAACATCGTTGACACGCCCGGTCACGCCGACTTCGGCGGTGAGGTCGAGCGCGGCCTGTCGATGGTCGACGGCGTCCTGCTGCTCGTGGACGCGAGCGAGGGCCCGCTGCCCCAGACGCGCTTCGTCCTGCGCAAGGCGCTCGCGGCGCGGCTGCCGGTGGTGCTCGTCATCAACAAGGTGGATCGGTCGGACGCCCGGATCGCCGAGGTGGTTGACGAGACCTACGAGCTCTTCCTCGACCTCGACGCCGACGAGGACCAGATCGACTTCCCGATCGTCTACTGCAACGCGAAGGCGGGTCGTGCCTCCACCACCCGCCCGGCCGACGGGGTGAGCCCGGACTCACCCGATCTCAAGCCGCTGTTCGACCTTCTGCTGGAGACCGTGCCGGCGCCGTCGTTTGATCCTGACTCGCCGCTGCAAGCCCTGGTCACCAACCTCGACGCGTCCCCGTACCTCGGCCGGCTCGCGCTGTGCCGGGTGCACAACGGCACGATCAAGCGTGGTCAGCCGGCGACGCTGTGCCGGGCCGACGGCAGCCAGCAGCGCGTCAAGATCAGCGAGATGCTGATGACGCAGGCGCTTGAGCGGGTACCGGCGGAGTCGGCCGGGCCGGGCGACATCATCGCCATCGCCGGCATCCCCGACATCACGATCGGGGAGACCCTCGCCGACGCCGATGATCCCCGGACGCTGCCGGTTATCACCGTCGACGAACCGTCCATCAGCATGACGATCGGCATCAACACCTCCCCGCTCGCCGGCCGTTCCGGCAAGAAGCTGACGGCGCGGCTGGTCAAGAACCGGCTGGACGCCGAGCTCGTCGGCAACGTGTCGATCCGGGTCCTGCCCACCGAGCGGCCGGACACCTGGGAGGTGCAGGGCCGCGGGGAGCTGCAGCTCGCCGTGCTTGTCGAGCTGATGCGGCGCGAGGACTTCGAGCTGACCGTCGGCAAGCCGCAGGTCGTCACCCGCACTGTCGACGGTAAGGTCCACGAGCCGGTGGAGCGCCTCACCATCGACGCGCCCGAGGAGTTCCTCGGCACGCTGACCCAGCTGCTCGCGCTGCGCAAGGGCCGGGTCGAGCAGATGGTCAACCACGGCACCGGCTGGATCCGGCTGGAGTACCTGGTCCCGGCCCGCGGGCTGATCGGGTTCCGGACCGAGTTCCTCACCGAGACTCGGGGTACCGGGCTGCTGCACCACGTCTTCGACCGGTACGAGCCCTGGTTCGGGGAGCTGCGCACCCGGGCGACAGGCTCCATGGTCGCCGACCGCAGCGGGGTGGCGACCGCGTACGCCCTGTTCAACCTCCAGGAACGCGGCACGATGTTCGTCGGGCCGACGACCGAGGTCTACGAGGGCATGATCGTGGGTGAGAACTCCCGGGCGGACGACATGGACGTCAACCCGACCAAGGAAAAGAAGCTCACCAACATGCGTTCATCCACCGGCGACGAGCTGGTCCGGCTCACCCCGCACCGGATACTCACCCTTGAGCAGGCGCTGGAGTTCTGCCGCGAGGACGAGTGCGTGGAGGTCACCCCGGGCTTCGTGCGTCTGCGCAAGGTGGCGCTGACCGCAGCCGAGCGCGAGAAGATCCGCTCCCGCCGCCGAGTCTGAGCGGTCCCCAGATTGCGGCAAAGCTACCCGTAGGGTCGTCAATGTGACGACAGCTACCCCATCATCACCCTCTACTGCGCCACTTCCCACCCGGCGGGCGATGTTCGTGCACGCCCACCCCGATGACGAGGTGATCTCGACGGGGATCGCGCTTGCCTCGTACGCCGCCTCCCCCGACACCCACGTCACCCTCGTGACGTGCACGTTGGGGGAGGAGGGGGAGGTACTGGTGCCCGAGCTGATCCATCTGCGGGCGGATCGGGGCGACCAGCTCGGTGGCTACCGGATCGGCGAGCTGGCCGGTGCCTGTGCCGCGCTCGGCATCACCGACCAGCGCTTTCTTGGCGGTCCCGGGCGTTGGCGGGACAGCGGGATGATCGGCACCCCCGCCAACGACCATCCCCGCTGCCTGTGGCGGGCGGACCTGGACGAGGCCGCGGCGGAGCTGGTGCGGATCGTGCGCGAGGTCCGGCCGCAGGTGCTCGTCAGCTACGACGCCCGTGGTGGTTACGGGCACCCCGATCACATTCGGGCCCACGAACTCACCCGGCGGGCCTTCACCGACGCCGCCGACCCGTCCTTCGCCCCGCAGGCCGGTCCGGTCTGGCAGGTCGCCAAGCGCTACGAGACGGCGCTGGCGCGATCGAGCGCCGTCGCGGGCTTCGAGTACTTCCGCGATTCCGCCGCTGAGAGCAACCCGTTCGCGGGTCTGAAGTCCGTGGACGAGCTGGGGGTGACGCTTGTCGACGATGCGGACATCACGACCGAGCTCTCCGCTCCCCACTTCTTCGAGGCGAAGATCGCAGCCATGCGGTCGCACCGGACGCAGATGAGCGTTGACGGGTTCTTTTTCGCGCTCGCCGACGGCATCGGCCAGCGAGCCTGGAGTGTCGAGCACTTCGTGCTGGCCGAGGGCGCCCGGGGGCCGGGGGACGGTCCGGAG
>NZ_CDXDOS010000014.1:0-32615 GCF_978021245.1 Frankia sp. CoBUL1 | reverse complement strand
GCCCCGCGCCCCCGCGTCCCACCTCCACCAGGCGCTGAGCACGCCCCGCCGGGACCGGGACCCCCGGGACCGGGACGGGCCCGGTGCTCAGGTCGCGACGATGCCTAGTGCCCCCACGGTCGCGGAAATCCTGGCCGCGTCCCCGACGAGCACCGTGATCAGCTTTGCCGGGGCAAGCAGGTCCGCCGACACCGCCTGGATGTCGCCCACGCCGACCTCGGCGAGGGCGCGCGGGTGATCACGCAGGTACTCGACCCCGATCCCGGCCCCGGCCAGCGCCGACAGCGTCGAGGCGAGACCGGCGGCGGTCGCGCTACCCAGTGCCAACGTGCCGACGGCGTATTGGCGGGCGGCGTCGAGCTCCTCCTCGCTGGGCGGTAGAACCGCCATCCGCCCGAGCTCGTAGAAGATCTCCAGCAACGCGGGCCCGGTCACCTCGGTGGCGACGTCCGCGGCGACGGTGAACCGTGACCCTGCCTGGTAGTGATCGATCGAGCTGCGCGGGGAGTAGGTGTAGCCCTTGTCCTCGCGGATGTTGTTGACCAGCCGGGAACTGAAGTAACCACCGAAGATGGTGCTCGCCAGCCGCTGCGCCGGGTATCCGGGCGCGGAACGGCCCAGGGCCGGTCCGCCCAGCCTGATGTTGGTCTGCACGGCACCCGGACGGTCGACGATGACGATCGGGCCGGTGGTGAGGGCTGGGACCGGCGGGACGGTCCGCGCGGGCCCGCCCGTCCAACCGCCGAGCGCGGCGGAGACCGCCGCGAGAGCACGCGGCGCCGGCACGTCCCCGACCAGGGTAAGGATCGCGCCGGCCGGGGAGATCAGTTCGGCGTGCAGGGCCCGTACGTCCTCGGGGCCGACCTGTCCGACGGTCTCCGGCTCGGCGATACCGGTGGCGTAGGGGTGGTCACCGAAGAGCCTGCCGAGCAGCGCCTCCCGGGCGATGACCGCGGGCTGGCTACAGGCGATCGCCGTGTCCTCGACAATCCGGTCGCGTTCGCCGGTGACCTCGTCGTCCGGGTAGGTGGCGCTGAGGAGCACCTCGGCCATGATTCCCAACAAGGGTTCGAGGTTCACCGCAAGGGCGGAACCGACGATGGCCAGCCGGTCGGCGTCAACCCCCGTCGACAACGATCCGCCCAGGCGCTGGACCTCGGTGGCCAGGCCCACCCGGTCGAAGCGGTGTGATCCGGTGAACAGCGTCTCCGCGAGCACCTCGGCCCGGGCCTGGTGCACGGCGCCGACGCCGGCGAAGGGGATCCGCAGCCGCACCTCGACCAGGGGCACACTGGCCCGCTCCACCACCAGCACCCGCAGACCGTTGTCGAGAGTGTGGTCGGTGACGGCCGGCAACTCCGCCGGGACGGTCGGGCGCACGGCCGGGATGACCGCCGCCCGGGTGGTCGTCGAGCTCAGCGCGCTGCCGCTCATGAGGCGGCGCCGGCACGCAGCTCCAGGACCGAGCGGCCCTGGTCGAGAAGCGCCCGGGCGGCCGCGGCGACGGCCTGCCCGGTCACCGCGGACAGTTCCGCGGGCAGTTCGTTCACCAACTCGGGACGTCCCCGTTGCAGCTCATGCACGGCCATGGCGAGTGCCCGTCCCAGCGCGTCGTCGGACTCACGCAGCAGCGAGGACGCCACCCGCGCCTGCACCCGCTCCAGCTCGCCGTCCGCCAGGCTCTCGCCCGCCAGCCGCGCCAGTTCCTCGTCGACGGCGGCGAGGACGGCGTCCGCGCTCGCGTCCTCGGACTGGCGGGCCTCCAGGGTCAGCAGCAGCGGGTCACGCTGCTCGAACGGATCCCCGAAGGTGCCGAGGTAGGTGCTCACACCGATGACCGAGCGATCCTTCTGCACCAGGCGGCGTTCGAGCCGGCTGGCGTCGCCGTCGCTGAGGATCTCGGTGAGCAGGTAGTAGGACAGGTAGGTGGACAGGTCGCCGATCGGATCGGGCACCCGGTAGCCGACCGCCAGGGCGGCGCGCGGCGCGAGCGGATCGGTCAGCACCGCCCGGCGCTCGGTACTCGGCACCGGCTCGGCGAAACTCACCCGCGTCGGCACCGAGCGGGCGGGGATGTCACCGAAGTACCGGTGGACGAAGGTGAGCGTCTCCTCCGGGTCGATGTCGCCGACGATGGTCAGCACGGCGTTGCCCGGTGCGTAGTACTTGTCGAAGAAGTCCTCGGCGTCGTCCAGGCCCGCGGCCTCGAGCTCGGAGAAATCCCCGTAGCCGTTGTGGGCGTTCGGAAAGGTGTCGAACGCGACCGGCGGCAGCTTGATCCAGGGAAATCCCCCGTAGGGGCGGTTCAGGACGTTGACCCGGATCTCCTCCTGCACCACGGCAATCTGGTTGTCCAGGTTCTGGCGGGTGATCTTCGGCGCCCGCATCCGGTCCGCCTCCAGGAACAGGGCCAGTTCGAGCGCCCCGGCCGGGAGCAACTCGAAATAGTCCGTGTAGTCCGGGTGCGTCGATCCGTTGAAGATTCCGCCGGCGGCCTGGACGTGCTTCGGATGCTCGGCCTTACCGACGTTCTCGCTGCCCTGGAACATCAGGTGCTCGAACAGGTGAGCGAATCCGGTACGGCCCTCGGGCTCGGATCGAAACCCGACGTCGTAGTGCACCGAGACGGCCACCACCGGCGCGGTGTGGTCAGGGGCGAGCAGCACGCGCAGGCCGTTACCGAGCCGGGTCCGCTCGATCGGATAGGAGGATGCCGGCAGGGCCGACTTCACCGCGGTGGACGCGGCCGGGCCGGGTTCTCTAGGCGGGGACACAGTTGCCAACGCTACTGCCCGGCGGGCCGCGCCGGTGGCGAAGAGGACGCCCATCCCAAGTCATGGCCACGGGGGCCCTGCCCTGCCCCGACCCGCTCGGGACCGATTCCGCCGGCCGTCGGCGACGACCACGGGCGGCCCCGCCCAGACGACGAGGTGCGGGAGATTGCGACTGTCGGGCGGCAAACTGTCCTCATGGGACAGTTTCCGGCCCGGCTGAGTGAGATCCTCGCTGCCGAGTTCGACGCTCTGGGTGAAGAGATTATCGCCGCGATCGCCCGGGAGGTTCCCGCCTACGCGCGCCCGCTGGAGGGCAAGTTCGGCCATGGGGTGCGCCGCGGAGTCGACGAGGCGTTGTTCCGCTTCCTCAGCCTGGTCGAGGCCGGTCCCCACTGCACTGTCGACCTCGCCGCCAGCCGGGAGGTTTATGTCCGTCTCGGCCGCGGCGAGGTGTACGCGGGACGGTCGTTGGACAACCTGCTGAGCGCCTACCGGGTGGGCGCCCGCGTCTCCTGGCGGCGCCTCGGGGAGGTTGCGGCCCGCCGCGGCGGGCTGGACGGCCCGGCGCTGGTGTCCCTCGCCGAGATGATGTTCGCCTACATCGACGGCATCTCCGCGGCCTCCGCCGAGGGCTACGCATCCGAGCAGTACACCGCGGCCGGTGAACTGGAGCGGCTATGGGACCGGCTGGGCGAGATGCTGCTGTCCGGCGCGACCGGCGGGGCGATCGCGCAGGTCGCCCGTTCCGGCAGCGTGCGGCTGCCCGGCCGGCTGGCCGCCGTGCTCGTCCCCGCCCCGACCGGCTCCGCGGCCACCCACCCGGCTGACGGCGAGGCCGACCACGAGGGCAACCATGAGGCCGACCACGAGGCCGACCCCTGGGCAGGCTCGCTCCCCTCCCGGTTGCCCTCGGGCTGCCCCAGCGCTGTGCAGGGGGGAGACATCTGGGTGTTCGTCGGCTCGACCGAGCGGGCGGCCACCCGGGCGGCACTGGCGAAACAGCTCGCCGGGCTCGCCGCGGTGGTGGGACCGGCCGTGCCGTGGGGTCAGGCGGCGGCGAGCGCGGCGCGGGCGAGGTTCGCCTGCGATGCCCGCAGCGCCGGGCGGCTTCGCGGTATCGCCGCGGCCGACCCCCTGTTCACCGACGAACATCTCAGCGCCCTGCTGCTGGCCAGCGACCCCGGGCTCATCACCGACCTCGCGTCCCGCCGGCTCGCCCCCCTTGACGGGCTGCCCGACCGGACCAGGGAACGGCTGGCCGAGACCCTCCTGTACTGGCTGACCCTGCGGGGGCAGCGCGGGCTGATCGCCGAGCGGTTGCACATCCATCCGCAGACCGTCCGCTACCGGGTCAACCAGCTTCGCGAGCTGTTCGGACCATGTCTGGAGGACCCTGACACCCGCTTCGATCTCGAACTGGTGCTGCGCGCCGGGGGCGCCGAGGACGTGGCCACCGACCCGGTGAGCGCCGCGGTCCGCGAGGACACGGACGAGGGCCGGGGCCCGGGCTCCCGCCGTCCCGCGGCGGTGCGGGGTCGGCCACCCGGGCCGTGACGGACCTCGCATCCGATACGGTCCAGGCGTGCGGCTGGGCTCCTTCAACATCATGCACGGCCTGTCGCTCACGGATGGGACGGTCGAGCCCGCCCGCTTCGCCGCGGCCGTCTCCGCTCTCGGCGTGGACGTCCTCGGGCTCCAGGAGGTCGATCTCGACCAGCCACGATCGGGTGGGCTGGACCTCGCCGCAGAGGCGGCGGCGATGATCGGAGCCGGCGACGACGACTGGCGGTTCGTCCCCACCGTCTTCGGCACGCCCGGCGTGGGCTGGCGGCCGGCTGACGGGCAGCGCCGGGACGACGAGCCGGCGTACGGCATCGCTCTGATCAGCCGGCTGCCCGTCCGTGAGTGGCGAGTGATCGACCTCGGCCGGGCGCCGGTGCGGTCCCCGATCGCGATACCGGGGGGGCCGGGCAGGCGGGGACGTCTGATCATGCTCGACGACGAGCCGCGGGCCGCGATCGCCGCGCGGGTGGAGTCGGCCGGGGGCCCGCTGACGGTGGTCAACACCCATCTGTCGTTCGTGCCGGGCTGGAACGCCGTGCAGCTGCGCCGGCTGGCCCGCCGGCTCGCGGACGTCCCGGGGCCGCTGGTCCTGCTGGGCGATCTGAACCTGCCCGGCCGGCTACCGGCCGCGCTCACCCGCTGGCGCCGGTTGGCGGTGACGCCCACCTACCCCGCGCACTCCCCGCGGGTGCAGCTCGACCATGTGCTGGCCCGCGGGCCGGTAGGCAGGATCATCGCCGTGCAGGCCCGCCGCGTGCCCATCTCGGATCACCTGGCGCTGTCCGTCGACCTCGCCGACCCGCGGGCCTGACCCGCGGCGGGCCCGGTGCTCGGACTCGCGAGCAGGTCGGCGAGCTCCTCCTCGGACAACGTCGGGGGCCGGACAACGGCGCCGGTACGCACGTACAGGAAGGCGGCGTCGACCGCACTCAGGTCGACGCCCCGCAGGCGGGCCCAGGCCAGCCGATAGATCCCGAGCTGAAGATCGTCGGCATCGGACCGGCCGGTCTTCCAATCGACCACCTCCCATCGACCGCCGCCGAGGTCGTAGACAGCGTCGATGCGACCGCGCACGATCCGCCCGGCGAGGCGGAGCTCGAAGGGTGCCTCGATCGCGAACGGCCGCCGGGCACCGTACGCGGTACGCAGAAACGCCTGCTGCAGCGAGCGCAGATCGTCGTCGGTGAGCTCCGCGTCGGCCGCGCCGGGCAGATCCTCGGTGTCGATCAGTGCACGGTAGTCGAAAATCTCCTCAACCCAGGCGTGGAACCGGGTACCGCGACGGGCCGCGGCCACCGGACGGCGCGGCAGCGGCCGGACCAGCTCCCGGGCGAACGCCTCCGGGTCCGCACGCAGCCGGACGATCTGGGACGCGGTGAGGCTCGCCGGCAGGGCGACATCGGTCCGCGCGAGGCGTGCCGCGCGTTCTTCGGCGAGCAGCAGCCGGGCCTCCCGGTCGAGCTCGGCGAGCAGGGCGCGCTCGGCCGCCGTCATCCCGGCCGGACCGTCGACGAACGGTTCCCCGGCCGGTTCCACCGACGCCCCCGGTACGCTCAGCGCGGCCAGCCGCGCCACGACCCCCTCGGCCGCGGCGAGGCGCCGGGCGTACGGCTCCGGCTCGTAGGGGATCGGCCAGGCGAACCGTTCCGGCGTCGCCAGCGCCGGGTTGGTACGCTCCGCCGGCTCCGGCGCCCAGACATCGACCAGCCCACCGCCGGTGCGGGCGTGCTCGGCGAGCTCGTCGAGGAACACCGAGGCACCGCGTGGGGTCTTCTGGGTGGGCCCCCACCAGTGCCCGCTCGCGAACAGCAGCGACTTCGCCCGGGTGACCGCGACGTAGGCGAGCCGGCGTTCCTCCCGCTCGGCGTACTGACGGGCATCGGCCCGGAAGGCGTCCAGGGCGGCCTTCTCGGCGCAGACCGTGAACGCCGGCAGATCGCCGGCGTCGCCGCGCAGCGGGATCGGCAGCACGCCCGGCGAGGTGGTCCACTGGTCGCGCACGGTCAGGTCGGGGAACACCTTGCTGGTCAGGTTTGGGACGGCGACGACCTCCCATTCCAGGCCCTTGGAGCGATGCATTGTCATCAGGGCGATCGCGTCGGCCCCGGACGGGCCGGCGACGTCGAGACCCCGCTCGTGCTCCCGCGCCGCCCGGAGGAATCCGAGGAACGCGGGCAGGGAGTTCGTGCCGTCGGGATCGGTGAAGCCCGCGGCCACCTCCAGGAAGGCCGCGACGTTCTCCTGGCGCCGGGCCCGCACCGCCACCTCGGTCGCCGTGAGCTCCACGTCCAGCCCGATCGTCGCGACCACCCGGTGCAGCAGGTCGAGCAGGCCCTCGCCGACGTGCCCACGCAGCGCGGCGATCTCGGCGGCAAGCCGACGCACCCGGGCGCGCCCCGGCGCGGACATCTGCGGCCCGGGGTCGTCGAGGACGTCCGACAGGGCGACGACGTCGGCGGGGTCGACGTCGGCGACCGCCTCGGCAAGTGGATCGGACCGTCCCGGCAGGTCCGGATCGCCGACCGGCTCCGGGACCCGCGCCGCCTCACGCGCGTGGCGGCCGAGCGCGGCGAGATCCCGGGGGCCGAGCCGCACCCGCGGCCCTGTGAGCAGCCGAACGAGCGCGGCGTTCGCCGTCGGCGAGTCGAGCACCTCCAGCATGGCCACGATCTCGGCGACCTCCGGGACGATGAGCAGCCCGGTCAGCCCGACGACCTCGACGGGCAGCCCGGCCGCCTGCATCGCGGTAAACAGCGCGGGGATGTCGCCACGGGCCCGGACCAGCACGGCGATGTCGCCGGGAGCGGTGCCGGCGTCGACCACCCGGCGGAGCTGGCCGGCGATCCAGGCCACCTCGTCGGCCCAGCTGACGTGCAACGCGACCACCGCCTCGCCCTGGTCAGCCACGTCGGGCCGCGGGCGGAGCTCGACGACGCGGTGACGGGCCCGCAGCTGTGCGGCGACGGTGTTGGCGAAGCGGAGCAGCCTGCCGCCGCTGCGCTGGTTCACCGACAGTTCGTAGACGGCCGCGGGCGTGCCGTCGGCCCCGGGGAAGTGCGTGGGGAAGTGGTCGAGGTTCGCCACCGACGCCCCGCGCCAGCCGTAGATCGCCTGGCAGGGGTCGC
Source organism: Frankia sp. CoBUL1 (assembly GCF_978021245.1). Lineage (NCBI taxonomy): Bacteria > Bacillati > Actinomycetota > Actinomycetes > Frankiales > Frankiaceae > Frankia > Frankia sp. CoBUL1. The sequence goes on along the minus strand of NZ_CDXDOS010000014.1, from coordinate 25,153 downwards.
CGACGGCGGTGACCGGATGCCCGCCGCCGAACAGGCCGGTGAGCATCCGCCGCTGGGCCACCGAGGTGTCCTGGTACTCGTCGAGCAGGACGACAGCGGCCCGCGCCCGCTCGGCCCGACCGACCTCCGGCATGGTCTCGGCGAGCCTCGCGGCACAGGTGACCTGGTCACCAAAGTCCAGGACGTCGCGTTCCCGCCGGGCCGCCCGGTACTCCGCCACCAGGGCGGCCAGCTCCCGGCGCCCCCGGGCGGCGGCCGAGCAGCGGCGTAGCTCCCGGCGGACGCCCCGGGTGCCCCGCCGCTGCTCGGCGCGCCGCAGCGCCGCGTCGATCTCGGCGAGCAGCGCGCCGTCGAACGCGACGAGGTCCGCCGGATCGACCAGGTGCTCGCTCATCTCGGCGTCCAGCGCGACGAGCTCGCCGACGAGCGCGCCCAGCGAACGTGTCAGCGCCTCCACCTTCCCGCCGTGGGAGCGGGCGACCCGGGCGGCGAGCTGGTAGCGGGCCGCGCCGGAGATCAGCTGGAGGTCCGGCTCCAGCCCCAGCCGCAGGGCGTTGTCGACGACCAGCCGCCCGGCGAAGGCATGGTAGGTGGCGACGGTCGGCTCCCCATCCACCTCGCCGTCCGCGGCCGGTCCACCCGGGCCCGCCCCGGCCGACGCCTTGCGCAACGCCAGCCGCACCCGACCGGACAGCTCCGCCGCTGCCTTCGTCGTAAAGGTCAGTCCGAGCACCTGGTCGGGCCGCACCTGCCTGGTGGCGACGAGCCAGACCACCCGCGCGGCCATCACCGAGGTCTTGCCGGATCCCGCGCCCGCGATGATGATCCCCGGTTCGAGCGGAGCAGTGGCCGCGGCGATCTGCTCGTCGGTATACGGGACCTCCAGCAGGTCGCGCAGGTCATCCGGGTCGAGCCGGGGAGCGGCGACGCCGCCCGCCGGGTCACCGTCGACGTCGCCGTCGAAACCGGGCAGGAACGGCTGGCGGGGAATCGTCACGTGGACACCCGCGCCCGGCTGCTCCACCTGCGGGTTCACTCGACCACCTGACGTCCCTCGGGCCGCGCGGGGCAGCTCGTCTGGAAGGTGCACAGCGTGCAGTGGTCGCCGGGCGTCGGCCGGAACGCCTCGGCGTCGATGGTGCGCACCGCCGCGTCGAGCACCTCGTCCATCCAGGTCACGCCGTCGGGAGGCAGCGCACTCTGGGCCTGAACCTCCGGCGGGCCAGGCCGCTCCCCCGGCAGCCGCGGACCGGCCGCCGCAGCGCCGGCATCCCGCCGGAGCTGCACGAGCTCCGCCCCGCCGGGCACCGCCCGGGGCTGATCCGCCCCGGGCTGATCCGGCGCCGCGGCCGCGAGCACATCGTCGAGCGCGCCGGCCCGCACGGCGAGCTGATAGCTGCCCAACTGGGGGTGGGTGGCGAGCTCGGCGGGAGCGACCGCGGTCCGACCGGTCTTGAAGTCTATGACGTGGACCCGGCCGGCCCCGTCCAGTTCGAGCCGGTCGATGAATCCGCGCAGCTGGACGTCCCGCCCGGCGACCCGTAGGTCGCAGGAGAACCTGACCTCCGCGTCGATCACGCGCCGACCGCGCTCGGCGGCGTGCCAGTCCAGGAAGCGGGCGAGCGCCTCGCGGGCGGCCGCACGCTCCTGATCGGAGCGCCAGCGGGCGTCGAAGTCCAACTGCTGCCACACCGTGTCCAGCCGGGCGTCGAGCGCGGCGAGATCGGCCGGGGTCCGCCCGGTCGTGACCTCGTCCGCCAGGGCGTGCACCACCTTGCCGAATCCCTGCGCGGTCGAGGCCGGGGTGACCGCGTACGCCTCGTGCTCGAGGAACCACCGCAGAGAACAGGCGCCGATGCTCGACAGCGAGGAGCCGGACAGCCGGATCGGCCCGGCCACCGGGACGACAGGAACATCCGACGTGGTGGGGTCGAGCAGCCCCCACCAGGTGTCCGGGTGCGCGGCCGGCACCAGGGGCCGGCCCGCCTGGTCCCGTGCGGCGGCGAGCGCGGCGAGGCGGGCCTGCGCGGCGGAGCGCATCACCGGGCTTGAGCCCGGTTCCGTCGCCAGCCGGCGCAGGGTCGCGACCAGGCCGACCAGGGTGAGCGGCCGGGCTGGGCGACCGGGCACGTGCTCCACCGCTACCCCCAGTTCCTCAAGGAAGCGGCTCGGCAGGCTGCCGTCGTCCTCGGGGCTGTTCACCGCGGTGACGACCAGCCGGCGCCGCGCCCTGGTCAGGGCGACGTAGAACAGCCGACGTTCATCGGCGAGCAGGTCCTGGCGGGTCAGCGGCGGGCGCAACCCGCCCCGGGACGGCGCGTCGAGCTGCTCCGCACCGAGCAGCGAATGCCGCTCCCGCAGGTCGGGCCAGGTGCCGTCCTGCACTCCGCAGACGACGACGACCTCCCATTCGAGCCCCTTGGCGCGATGGGCGGTCAGCAGCCGCACCCCGCGGCGGCGCACGGACTCCCCGGCCGGCTTGAGGACGTCCCCGGCGATCTGCTGGCGGGTGAGCTCCGCGACCAGGGACGCGACGCCACCGCCCGGCCCACGCCGCTGGCCCAGCCGGGTGACGGCATCGAAGAGCGCCACGACGGCGTCGAGGTCACGGTCGGCCGCGCGCCCGGCAGCGCCCCCGGCCGCCGAGGCATGTCGCAGCCGCGCCGGCCACTCGCTCGCCGACCACAGCGCCCACAGAGCGTCCTGCGGGGCGCCCGAGGAGTCCCGCAACGCCTGACCGGCCGTCCGCAGCAGACCGCCGACCCGCCGGACCGGACCGGCCAGGTCGTCGGGGATCGTCGCCAGCCAGTGGTCGGGCTCGGCGACCGCCGCCCGCAACAGCTCCGCCGACGGCGCCGGATGCTCGGCCCCCGCGTCGCGCTCGAAGGTGCGCAGAGCCCGGCCCAGCGCCCGCAGCCCGGCCGGGTCCGCTCCACCGAGCGGCGAGGTGAGCAGGGTGCGCGCCGCGTCGACGGTTAGCGCCCCGGCCGGATCCTCCGCGCAGCGCAGCGCCAGCAGGAGCAGGGCGGCGGCCGGCTCCTGGGCGACCGGCAGGTCGTCACCGTCGGCGCTGACCGGAACGCCGGCGGCGGCCAGCACGCGGCGCAACCGGCCGATCCGCTCGGCCGTGCGGACCAGGACCGCCATCGCGTCCCAGGCGACGCCGTTCTCCAGATGTTCGCGACGGAGCAGGTCGGCCACCGACTCGGCCTCCGCGCCGGTGCCCGGAAACGTGCGGGCCTGCACCTGGCCCGCCCCGGCGTCGGCGCGCCCGACGAGGTCGCGGTGTGCCCGGATCGCAGCCACCGGAAGCCCGGCGGCCGGGATCCGCCGGGCCACGTGCCGGCTCGCCGCCAGCGGGGCCGGGGCCATCCGCCGACAGCGCCGCAGCGCGACAATCGGCGCCGGCTCGCCGTCGAGGCGGGGGAACCGGGCCGGGAAGCCCAGCAGGCCGGCGACCTCGGCCCCCCGGAAGGCGTAGATCGACTGGTCCGGGTCGCCCAGCACGACGAGGTTGCCACCACCACCGGCCACCGCCCCCAGCAGGCGTTCCTGAGCCGGATCGGTGTCCTGGTACTCGTCGACGAAGACGTGCCGGTAGCGCCCACGCAGCCAGGCGCCCCCCTCGGCACTCTCGGCGACGACCACGGCCCGGTGGACGAGATCGGTGTAGTCGACCGCCCCCTCGAATCCGAACACGTCGAGGTACATCTCGTAGAACTCGGCGAGGGCGGCCCAGTCCGGGCGGCCGGTACGCCGAGCGAGCTGCGCCAGCGCGACCGGTTCGAGCCCGACCTCGCGGGCGCGGGCCAGCAGCGCCCGCACCTCCTCGGTGAAACCGCGGGTGCGCAGGCAACCCACGAGCGGCTCGGGCCAGACCGGCCGGCCGTCCTCGCGGGAACCCTCGATGAGATCGCGCAGCCGACTGTCCTGCTCCGGGCCGGACAGCAGCCGGAGCCCGCCCGGCGGGGCCGGCCGCTCGTGCGCGCGCAGCAGCGCCAGGCACCAGGCGTGGAACGTCCACGCCCCGGGACCTCCGCCGGCCCCGCCCTCGGCACCGAGCCGTGCGGTGATCCGCTCCCGCAGCTCTCCGGCGGCTCGCCGGCTGAAGGTGAGGACCAGGATCGACCGCGGATCCGTCCCGGCTTCGATCCGCGCGGCGACCGCCTCGACGAGCGTGGCCGTCTTCCCGGTGCCGGGCCCGGCGAGCACCAGCAGCGGCCCGACGCCGTGCTCGACCACCGCGCGCTGCGCCGCATCCAGGACGAGCGGACGCGGCGGCGCGACCGGGGCGGCGATCAGCCGGTAGCCGGGGCGCGGGGCGGTGGGGGCGGGGGCAGGAAGGACGACCACGGGCAAAGCACATCACGTGGGTCCGACAACCCAGCCAACCCCGCCGGCTCCGCGGCGGGTCGGCGTCCGTAGCGCGGCAGCGATGGGACCGCGGTGTGGCGACGACCGGGACACTCGACGACCGGGACACTCGGGGGGCCTCTCACGCGTGCGCGTCAGGACGTGGCAGTGTCCTTAGTCATGACCGAGTGCAGCGACAAGGTCGCGCTCCTGACCGGAGCGGGATCCGGCATCGGTGCCGCCTGCGCCCGCCGACTGGCGAGGGCGGGCGCCCGGGTCGTCGCCACCGACCTCGACGCGCACACTGTCAAGGAGGTGGTGGCGACGATCGAGGACGGTGGCGGGGAGGCGCTCGCTCTGGAGGCGGACGTCACCGATCCCGATTCGCTCGAACGCGCCGTCCAGGTCACCGTCGGCACCTTCGGACGGCTGGACCTGGCGGTGAACAACGCGGGAGTGAGCGCGGGGCGCGAGCCGGTGGAGACCACCCCGGCGCAGGACTGGCAGCGGGTGCTGGACGTCAACCTCTCCGGCGTCTTCTACAGCATGCGGGCCGAGATCACGGCGATGTTGCGCGGCGACGGAGGCTCGATCGTCAACATGGCCTCGGTGCTCGGGGTGGTCGGGTTCGCCGGGTCGGCGCCCTACGTCGCCGCGAAGCACGGGGTCATCGGGCTGACCAAGACGGCCGCCCTGGACTACGCCACCCGCGGCATCCGAGTGAACGCGGTGGCGCCGGGCTTCGTGGACACCCCGCTGCTGCATGTCGACGGCCGGCCGCGGCGCGGAGCCGCGCTGTTCTCGCCGATCAACCGGCTGGGCACGGTCGACGAGGTGGCCGAGGTCGTCGTCTTCCTGCTGTCCGACCGGGCCTCCCTGGTCACGGGCAGCGTCTATCTGGCCGACGGCGGCATGGCCGCCCGCTGACCGGGCCCGCGGCGGTCAGGCCGGAGAACCGTCCCACCGGGCCGCGGCGAGATCGACCTGGTCGCCTCCGGGGCGCAGCGGCGTCCGGTCGGCGACGAGCCGGCGCAGGGCCTCGACCGGTGCGGCCGGGTTCGGTTCCCCGGTCGCCCGGATCACCCGGTGCCAGGGCACCTCGTCGCCGAATCGGGACAGCACGGCTCCAACCGTGCGCCCCGACCCGGCGCCGACGTACTCGGCCACGTCGCCATAGGTCATCACCCTGCCCGGCGGGATGCGCGCCACCGCATCCAGCACCTCAAGGGCGTGCGGACCCGGCGCGCCGCCGAGCGAGATCCGGGTACCGAGCCCGGCGGAGACACTCGCCGGCGGCGCATCACGCCGGGCCCGCGGCCTGGGGCTCATCCGGGCTCCGTGGGACTCGTCCGGGCTCCGTGGGACTCGTCCGGGCTCAGTAGACCGGCAGCGACTTGTCGACCTGGATCGCCCACGCGGTCACGCCACCCTGGACGTGCACGGCAGAGGAGAAGCCGGCGCCCTTCAGCGTGGCGAGCGCGTCGGCCGAGCGCACCCCGGACTTGCAGTAGACGACCACCCGACGGTGCTGCGGCAGTTCGGAGAGATGCGCGGGCAGGTCCCCCTTGGGGATCAGGCGCGCGCCGGGGATCCGGACGATCTCCCACTCGGCCGGCTCACGGACGTCGACGAGCTCGATCGGCTCGCCGGCATCCAGCCAGCTCTTGAGCTCGCCCGCAGTGATCGTCGAGCCGGCGGCGGCTAACTGCGCCTCCTCCGAGACCGCCCCGCAGAACGCCTCGTAGTCGATCAGCTCGGTGATCGTCGGGTTCTTCCCGCACAACGGGCACTCCGGGTCCTTGCGGACCTTGATCAACCGATAGGTCATCTCCAGGGCGTCATACACCATCAGCCGACCGACCAGTGGATCACCGGCCCCGGTCAGCACCTTGATGGCCTCGGTGGTCTGGATGGAGGCAATGGAGGCGCACAGCACACCCAGCACCCCGCCCTCGGCGCAGGAGGGGACCATGCCGGGAGGCGGCGGCTCCGGGTAGAGGCAGCGGTAGCACGGTCCGTGCTCGGCCCAGAAGACGCTGGCCTGACCGTCGAAGCGGTAGATCGAACCCCAGACGTAGGGCTTGCCGAGCAGCACCGCGGCGTCGTTGACCAGGTAACGGGTGGCGAAGTTGTCCGTGCCGTCGACGATGAGGTCGTACCCGCTGAAGATCTCCATGACGTTGGAGGCGTCCAGCCGGGTCTCGTGCAGGACGACGTTCACGTACGGGTTGATGTTGCGAACCGAGGCGCGGGCCGACTCCGCCTTCGAGCGGCCGACGTCGGACTGACCGTGGATGATCTGACGCTGCAGGTTCGACTCGTCAACGGTGTCGAACTCGACGATGCCTAGCGTCCCGACGCCGGCGGCGGCCAGGTACATCAGCGTCGGCGAGCCGAGGCCACCGGCACCGACCGCCAGCACCCTGGCGTTCTTCAGCCGCTTCTGGCCGTCCATGGCGACATCCGGAATGATCAGATGCCGAGAGTACCGGCGGATCTCGTCGACGGTCAGCCCCTCGGCGGGGTCGACCAGGGGCGGAAGGGACACGCTTGCTCCTTGCGTTCGGTGTCGTCCTTCGACGATGCCACAGCGCGACGCGGCGTCGCCGGATTTGGGCCATCCGCCGGGAGGTCCCTCATCACGGGTACACGTCGGACATCGCGACGGCCGGCCCTCTGGTGCAGCGCACGGCGCCCCCGGAGTGTTCCCGCGGCTGCCACGGGTAGACCTCTTCCGACCCACCGCACATACAGTGAGGAGTTGAGTGCAGTGTCCTTCACTGACAAGGTCAGGAACAAGATGCGGGAGCTCCGCGGGCGGACCAAGGAACAGGCCGGCAAGGCCACCGAGAACCGGGACCTGCAGGCGGAGGGCCGGGGAGAACGCGGCGTCGCCGACCTCAAGAACGCCGGGGAGAAGGCGAAGGAGGCCTTCCGTCACTAACCGCCTTCTGTCGTTGACCGCTTTCCGTCACTGACCACCCGGTATCCACCGGCCCCCGGCTCCACCGGCCCCCGGCTCCCGCGCCAGGACCGCTCCTCAGGCGGATCGCCGCGTCGGGGGCGTCTTCGAGGTCGGCGTCCTCGAGGCCGACCTCGAGGAGGCGGCCTTGGCCGCGGAGGTCTTGGCCGCGGAGGTCTTGGCGGGCGACGTCTTCGTGGCGGCGTTCGTCTTCGCGGTGCTCTTCGTCGAGGACGGCGTCTTCCGGGCGGTCGACCGCGTGCCCGGGGCCGACGAGGCACCCTTGACCGAGGAGGTACGGCCGCCCCGCCGTCCATCGGACGCCTTGTCGTCGGACGCCTTGTCGTCGGGCCCCTTGTCGGTGACCCCGGCAGCCGCGGGCCCCGCGTCACCACCTGCCACGGCCGCACCACCTGCCACGGCCGCTTCGCCGGGCCGTTCAGCGCGGGCGGCGGCTATGCTCGCGCGCAGCGCCGCCATGAGGTCGCCGACCGCCTCACCAGCCGACCCGCCCGGCGAGGCCACAACCTCGCGGCCGGCGACCTTCGCGTCGATCACGGCCTGCAGGGCCTCACGGTAGTTGTCGGTGTACCTGGTGGGGTCGAAGTCGGCTGCCAGGGTGTGGATGAGCGAGGCAGCCACCGACAGCTCCTGCGGGCGCACCGCGACGTCCTCCTCGAGGAACGGAAAGTCCGGTTGCCGCACCTCGTCCGGCCAGACCATGGTCTCCAGGACGAAGACGCCGCCGCGCACCCGGAGCGTCGCGAGCTGCTCGCGTTGCCGCAGGGCTATCTTCACCAACGCGACACGGCCCGATGCGGCCAGCGCGTCACGAAGAAGAACGTAGGGTTTGGCGCCGGTGCGGTCGGGCTCGACGTAGTAGCTCTTCGCGAAGTAGATCGGGTCGACCTGCTCCAACGGGACGAACTCCAGCACGTCGATCGCCCGGGAGGTGGACAGCGGGAGATTCGCGAAGTCCTCGTCGGTGAGTACGACGGTCTCCCCGTCCGGCAGCTCGTAGCCCTTGGCAATGTCGGCGTAGTTGACCTCGTCCCCGTCGGCCTCCGCCACTCTCCGGTATCGGATACGAGACCCATCCGACCGTCTAACCTGGTGAAACGCGACATCCCGTTCCTGGGTCGCCGAGTAGAGCCTCACCGGGATGGACACCAGGCCGAAGGAGATCACGCCCTTCCAGGTCGCACGCATGTTCGCCCCTCACGTCACGTACCCCTATGGTGTCCCACCGGAAGCCCACGAGTAAGCCAGACAGGCGAAAAGCTTGAACCTATCAACAGGTGAAGATCTCCAGGACGCCAGCCGCCCTGGAGACACACCGGAGAACACCGACGACCGGCGGGGGATAGGCGGGGGATATATGTGCAGGAGGGCGGAACGTACCCAGGACGGGAAGCCTGGTGCGAGCGGGACACGGAGCCGGGAACGGCGCGGGAGCGGGGAGTGGGATGAGTGACGGACGCCACCGCCACGTCCGTGACGAGGCCGGCCCGGCCGATGGCGCGTGAGGGCCACCCGTTCCGGGCACATCGCGATCCGGACCCCGGACAGGTTCGGATCGTCCATTTCCGGCGCCCGCCCCAGCGGGTCGCCATAACGATGAGCGCAGGAGGACGTCCCCATGGGAGCACCCACCGACCTTCCGGCATCCGATCTTCCGATCGAGGCGCCCGGCGCCGACGCCGTCGAGCAGGCCCGGGAGATACGTCCGGCCGGCCCGGCGCTGCGCTGGCTACCTTCGGCGCCACCCGTCGAGGCCGACGAGTACGACGTCGTCGAGCAGAGCATCGTGGTCGAGACCGACGAGGACGACGACTACCGCTGACCCGACTACCAGCGACCCGGCGCCACCCCGCGCGAGCGACAAGCAGGCCGGCTGGTTTCGTTTCGACGAACGCCAGCCGGTCGGACCCCGCGGGTACTGTTGACCGCATCAACCAGGAGGTGCGCCATCAGCCAGGAGGTGCGCCGGTGACCGCCGAGCCAGCCCCGCCCGACGCACGACCGGGCAGGGCTCCCCGGCTCCCCCGCACCGCGCGCCGCTTCCAGCTTCTGGGAGCCGCCCGCGAGGTCTTCGTCGCCCAGGGCTACCACGCAGCGGCGATGGACGAGATCGCCGAGCGGGCCGGCGTCAGCAAACCGGTGCTGTACCAGCACTTCCCCGGCAAGCTCGAACTCTATCTCGCGCTGCTCGACGAGCACGCCACCCAGCTGGTGACGAGCGTCCAGGACGCGCTCGCCTCCACCTCGGACAACCACGCGCGCATCGCCCGGTCCATCCGAGCGTACTTCGACTTCGTCAACGACCCCTCTGGGGCACACCAGCTCGTGCTGGAGTCGGACCTGCGCAACGAGCCCGCGGTCCGCCAGCGCATCGAGACCGCCTTCGCCCAGTGCGTGCGGGCCATCGCCGCGACGATCGTCGCCGACACCGGGCTGCCCCAGGACGAGGCCGACCTGCTCGCGGTCGGGCTGGTTGGGCTGGCCGAGACGGCGTCGCGCTGGTGGCTGGTCCGCGGTGCCACCGTGGAAAAGGAACGGGCCATCGAGTCGATGGTGGAGCTGGCCTGGCGCGGCATCGGCGGCTACCCCCGCCAGGAGCACCGGGATGCCGCGCGCACGAACACGGAGCCGCACAAGGAGGTCCCCCCCGCCGGCTGACGTCGTCCGGCGCACCAGGTGTAACGGGCGCACCGGGCAAGCGTTTGCCGGGTGCGCGGATGTGCCCGGAGCGAACACGCCGCCCCTGCCGCGGTGGAGAAGTCCCGGAAGCCATAGTGTGGGCGGTGATCCAAGATCGGCGGCGCTCGTCCGCCGACGGTAGGTCCGACGAAGGCGGAGGTCATCGGGTGGAGGTCAAGATCGGCGTCCGGCAGGTCAGTCGGGAGCTGGTACTGGAGAGCAGCCAGTCCCCGGAGGCTGTCGCCGCGCTGGTGAATGAGGCGGTCAAGGCCGACAACGGGGTGCTGACCCTCGTCGACGACAAAGGCCGGCAGGTGATAATGCCGATCGCGTCGCTGGCCTATGTGGAGATCGCCGCGACCACGACTCGACGAGTGGGCTTCGGCGCCGTCTAGGTCCCGGCCGACCACCGGCAGCGGTCCGCCGGGGAGCCGACCGGCGTCGCCGCGCCGGTCGGCGGGCCCGGATCAGGCGGACAGGCCCAGTGCCGCCATCCGCCGGCCATGCGCCGCCATGATGCGGTTGAAGATCGCCGCCAGCGCCTCCAGGTCGCCAACCCCGACCAACAGCCCGGTGAGCGCGTCGCGATCGACCCCGACCCGCTGGGCCTGCGTGAGCGCCTCACCGACGAGCCGACGGGCCCACAGCGCCAGCCGCCCGGCCACCGTCGGGTTGGCGCTGATCGCCGCGCGCACCCGCTCGACCGCGAAGGCTGCGTGCCCGGTGTCGTCGAGCACCTTCAGAACCAGTTCGCGTGACGGTGACGGAAGCCGCGCCGCGATCTCGCGATAGAAGTCCGCCGCGATGTTGTCCCCCACGTAGGCTTTCACGAGGCTCTCCAGCCAGTCGGCCGGGGCGGTCGAGTTGTGGAAGGCGGTCAGTGGCGCGATGAACGGGGCCATCGCGAGCTCCCGGTCGACGCCGAGCCAGTCCAGCTCGTCGCTGATGGCCTGGAAATGGGCGAACTCGGCGGCGGCCATCTTCGCCAGGGCGATCTTGTCGGCAACGGTCGGTGACATCCGCGCGTCGGTGGCCATGCGCTCGAAGGCGGTCAGCTCGCCGTAGGCGAGCAGGCCCAGCAGATCCACGGTCGCCTGGTCCACGGTCGGTGCGGGTCCGGCATCCGGGGACGGGGGCACCCGATTGTCAGAGTCACCTACCTGACCGGGGGCGGTGATGGCGATGGGTGTCGCCGGGCCGGCCGGGGTCCGTGTCGTCTGTGCCACAGGCGCGATTCTGACACCCGCCGCAGTCGCTGTCGGCAAACACTCCTGCCAAGGAGCCCCCACCCGGGGTTACACCGGCTATGCTGGGGGCAGCCAGGGGTCGTTATGTCACCTCGGCCGCCGTGTAGCAGGCGTCGCCTCGTCACCTGTGCACCCAGAGTTGCCATCGAGGGCACCGGGGCACATGGATTTTCGGGTCGCGGGCGCCGCGCGGCTCACCCGAGCGGGTTCAGCGTAGACACCGCTCAGAGAAGACCAGGAGCGTCCCGCTGTCCGTCACAGCTGAAGTACCCACAGATGATCTGACTCCCTACGAGACACAAACCATCCCCTCCACCCCCGGGTCCCCGGCGGCACCGACCTTCGCGGAGCTCGGCGTGCGCGCCGAGACCGTCTCGGCGCTGACCGAAGCGGGCATCGTGCACGCTTTCCCCATCCAGGAGTTGACGCTTCCACTCGCCCTGGCCCGCAACGACATCATCGGGCAGGCCCGCACCGGCACCGGCAAGACCCTCGCGTTCGGCGTCCCGGTGGTGCAGACGGTGCTGGCGGCCAAGGAGGGTGCCGACGGCCGTCCGCAGGCCCTTGTCGTGGTGCCCACCCGTGAGCTGTGCGTCCAGGTGACCGCGGACGTCACCCGCGCCGGCGCCCGCCGTGGCCTGCGGGTGCTGTCCGTCTACGGCGGGCGTGCCTACGAGCCGCAGCTGTCCGCGCTGCGCGCCGGGGTCGACATCGTCGTCGGCACGCCCGGCCGCCTGCTGGACCTCGCCCGCCAGCACGTGCTCGACCTGGCCGGCGTCGGCACCCTGGTGCTCGACGAGGCCGACGAGATGCTCGACCTCGGCTTCCTGCCGGACGTCGAGCGCATCATGTCGCAGCTGCCGACCGAGCGGCAGACGATGCTGTTCTCCGCGACCATGCCCGGCCCGGTCATCTCCCTGGCCCGGCGGTTCATGAAGCGGCCCGTGCACGTCCGCGCGGAACAGCCGGATGAGGAGCGCACGGTCCCGACCACCCGTCAGCACGTCTTCCGCGCCCACGCGCTGGACAAGATGGAGGTGCTGGCCCGGGTCCTGCAGGCCGGCGGCCGGGGGCTCGCCATGGTGTTCGTGCGGACCCGGCGCACCGCGGACAAGGTCGCCGAGGACCTCGCCAAGCGCGGCTTCGCGGCCGCGGCGGTGCACGGCGACCTGGGCCAGGGCCAGCGCGAGCAGGCGCTGCGCGCCTTCCGCTCCGGCAAGGTCGACGTCCTGGTCGCCACCGACGTGGCCGCCCGGGGCATCGACATCAACGGTGTCACCCACGTGGTCAACTACCAGTGCCCCGAAGACGAGAACGTCTATCTGCACCGCATCGGCCGCACCGGTCGGGCGGGCGAGAGCGGGGTGGCCATCACCTTCGTCGACTGGGACGACCTGCCGCGGTGGACGCTCGTCAACAAGGCGCTCGCCCTGCCGTTCGATGCCCCGGTGGAAACCTATTCCACCTCCCCCCACCTGTACGAGGCGCTCGGCATCCCGGCGGGCGCGAAGGGCACCCTGCCGCACGCGGCGCGGACCCGCGCCGGGCTCGCGGCCGAGGACATCGAGGATCTGGGGCAGTCCGGTCGCGGCGGGCGCCGCGGCTCGCGGACCGGGCGTGACCAGGACCGTTCCGAGCCGGCGGCGGTGCCGACCCGGACTCGCGCCCGTCGGCGCACCCGCGGCGGTGGTGCGGCGGCCGCGGGTGCGGGGCTGGCCATCGCCGCGGACCCGGCGGACCCGGTCGACGAGGACGGCCGGAAGGCCTGCGCACCCGTGGTGGACGGTGCCGGGCAGACCGGGCTGGTCGAGTTCACCGGGACCGCCCCGCTCACCGACACGGACACCGACACGGACACCGGCACCGACACGGACACCGGCACCGCCCGCGTCGTCTCCGCCCTGGCCTCGGAGACGGGCGTCGAGGCCGAGGAGTTGCCGCGCCGCCGGCGCCGGCGGCGCGGCAACCGTGGCCGCGCCGCGGGCACGATGCGGGAGGCCGGCGACGGCACCGAGGCCGACGCCGACGCCGGCACGCCGCCCCGAGCCGAGTCGGCCTGACACCCCGGCCCCCGGCCCCGCATACCCACGGGGGTCGCCGGTCCGCGGGGGTCGTCAGCCCGCGGGCCGAAAATGCAGGCCCAGCCGGACCCAGCTCAGCCGCCGGCACGAGGGACAGCGCACCAAGGAGGGATGCCGGAGTCGGACCAGCGGTAGATGGACGCTCGGCGTCAGGACGCGCAGCGCGTGCCAGGCGCCGAGGGAGCTGGTCTGCCCGCATCGGGAGCAGCTGACGGTCAGGCTGGTGTTCGGCGGTGTCACGGGGCGGACGCCGCTGTACAACGCACGCTTTCCATGCGCGTCGCGACCCACCGTTGATCTCGCGCGAACCGGAGTGACCAGGGGAGACCGGGCGCCACGTGGACGCAGCCGGTCGAACCCGGCCGTCGCCCGGTCCTGCGCCTGCCTCCCGCCCGGCACCCGGCCGGGTGTCCGCCCGAGCTCGTTCACCGCCGGCTCACACCCGCACCTCTCCGGTGCAGGTCGGTTCGCCGACCTGCACCGGAGGACGGGAATGGTCCCGCATGCCCGCGGGTTGGCCGTCCCCCTCCCGAGGGCGTTGCCGCCGACCGGACGAGGTGGTCCCCGGGCCGTCAACGGTTTCGGCGGCCTGTCCAACCGCGGTCCCGGCAGGGTCAGCGATGCCGGCGATGCCGGCGGCAGTGCCCACCCCCGCAACCCCGGCGATGGCACGGGCATGCGACCGGTAGGCCTCGGCCCCCTTGGAGCGCCGCGCGGTCGTCAGGATGGACCGCCCCGTTCCCGGCGCCTCGGCGAAGCGCACCGAGCGGGCTACCGGCGGCGCCAGCACCGCGATGTCGTACCGGGCGGAGACGTCGGCGAGCACCGCCCGGCAGTGCGCCGTGCGACCGTCGAACAGGGTCGGCAGCACGCCGCGGACCCGCAGGCCGGGATTGGTCAGCCGCTGCACGTCGTGCACCGTGTCCAACAGCTGGCCGACGCCGCGGTGGGACAACGTCTCGCACTGCAGCGGCACGATGACCTCGTCCGCCGCCGTCAACCCGTTGATGGTGAGCACGCCCAGGGAGGGCGGGCAGTCGATGAGGATGAAGTCGTACTCGTCGACGATCTCGGCGAGGGCAAGCCGCAGCGCGTGCTCCCGCCCGGTGCGTGACAGCAGCACCGCCTCGCAACCCGCCAGCTCGATGGTCGCGGGCAGCAGATCGGTGCCGTCCGGTGTCCTGGTGATGATGATGCCAGCGGACAACCGTCCCAACAGGACGTCGTGCACCGACAGTTCGAGGGCATCCGGATCCAGCCCGAGCGAAAAGGTCAGACATGCCTGTGGGTCGAGATCGACCAGCAGGACCCGACGGTCCAGCTCGCACAGCGCGGCACCGAGACTCGACACGGAGGTCGTCTTGGCAACGCCGCCCTTCTGATTCGCAACAGCGAGTACTCGGGCCACACCGATCAGTGTGGGGGCGTGACCGATCCGTCACAACACTTGACGGGCGAAAATCTCGACGCGCCCCCGAGGCCACTCCGCAATCACCCTGAGTCGGACACCGACCAGCCATCCGCAACCCCGGTAGATCCGGGGGTACCACTCGTCTCATCCAGTGTGCGCCGCCGGGCGCGGGTCAGTTCGAGGCGGGGGCGGCGGTCTGCACCACCTCAAACGACCACAGCGTGGCCGCGGTGGCCGCGGGGGCACCCTGCCCCCCCGCCGGGGCCCCGTGGCCCGCAGGAGCGCCCTGACCGGCCGCGGCCTGCCGGTGGCCCTCACCGAACGCCTGCGAGGACTGCCACTTCTGGAAGTCCTCCTCGCTACGCCAACGGGTGTAGACGAGGTAGGTGTCCGTGCCCTCGATCGGGCGCAGCAGCTCGAACCATTCAAACCCGTCGGCCTGCTCCACCATCCCGGCGCGGCCGGCGAACCGCTTCTCCAGGGTGTCTCGCAGCTCTGCGGGCACGGTCAACACGTTGATCTTGACAACGCTCATGTCTTCAACCGTAGTGCGCGGGATCCATCACCGCACCGCTAGAGTCCCCCGACGTGCCAGGTCTTCCCCGTGTCGCCGTCCTCGGTCTCGATGCCACCGGAGCCGCCGCGACAATCACACTCGCCGACGGTGGGCTGACCGTCACCGCGTTCTCCGAGGGCCCCACGCCGCCGCCGTCCCTCGCCGAACTCGCCACGCACGGTCTGACTGATCGTGTCGTCGCCGTGACTCCCGCTACGTTGCGCCTGGTCGGAGCCGCCGCGCTCGGTCCGCCTTTTGAGGTGCATGGCGCTCCCCACCCGGATGGCGAAGCCCACCCGCTCGGCGTTTTCGAGGCCGTGGTGCTCACCGGCCCGGCGGCGCGGCTAGGTCCGGCCGGGACTGGCTCAGCCCGTTTCGGCGAGGTCTTCGATCTCGAGGTTCCCTGGCTGTTCCATGTCGCGGGTCCCGCGCGGCTCGCGGCCGCCCAGGCCCGGTGGATCGGGGAATACCTGCGCGGGCGGTACGCGCCGCCGTCGCCCGATGAGATGGCCGCTCGCCCGCGACTGGCCGGCCGATCGCTGCGCGGCGGGACACACGGTCAGCTGACAGCGCTGGACCGGGAGCTGCACGCGGGGCATGCCCGGGCGGCCGAAGGCGGCTACCCGATGCCCCAGCCGCCTGGGACAACTCTCAACCCGGGGTAGCCGGGGTAGCCGGCGGGGTGAGACGGGCAAGCCGCCGCGCCGCGGCCTCCAGGGTCGTGAGTTTCTTGGGGAAGCCGAACCGGATAATGTGGCGGCCGTCCGCCGGGTCCGCGAAGAACGACGAGCCGGGAACGGTGGCGACCCCGATCCCGGTGACCAGCCGGTGAGCGAAAGCCACGTCGTCACCGGCCGGGTCGAGCGCGCGGGTGTCGCACATCACGTAGTACGCCCCGTCCGGTTCCCGGAAGGTGAAGCCGGTCCGGGCGAGGGCCGCGCAGAGCAGGTCCCGCCGTTCCTGGTACTGCCGGGCGAGATCGACGTAGTACGTCTGCGGCAGGTTCATCGCCGCCACCCCGCCGGCCTGCAACGGTGCCGCCGCCCCGACGGTGAGGAAGTCGTGCACCTTGCGGATCGCCGAGGTGTAGGCGGCGGGCGCAATCGTCCAGCCGACCCGCCAGCCGGTCACCGCGTAGGTCTTGGACAGCGCATTGATGGTGACGGTGCGGTCCTCCAACCCGGGAACGGTGGCCGGCGGGATGTGGCCGCCCGGGCCCAGGTAATGGATGTGCTCGTAGATCTCGTCGGTGAACACGAGCGCGTCGTGGCGCTGGCAGAGCTCGGCGACGAGGTCCAGCTCGGCGCGGCGCAGCACCTTGCCGGTCGGGTTGTGCGGGGTGTTCAGCACGATGGCGCGGGTGCGGTCGGAGAACGCCGCACGCAGCTCCGCCTCGTCGATCGTCCAGTCCGGGGCATGCAGGCGGACGAGCTTCGGCCGGGCGCCGGAGAGGATCGCGTCCGGGCCGTAGTTCTCGTAGAACGGCTCGAACATGATCACTTCGTCGCCGGGGTCGACCAGCGCGAGCATCGCCGCGATCATCGCCTCGGTGGAGCCGCAGGTCACACAGATCTCGGTGTCGGGGTCGACCGACCAGCCCGGGTAGGTTCCGGCCACCTTCGCGGCAACGGCGGCGCGGAACTCCGCGGCTCCCCACGTGATGGCGTACTGGTTCACGTCCGCGTCGATGGCGGCCTTGGCCGCCTCCTTGAGCTGCGGCGGGCAGGCGAAGTCGGGGAAGCCCTGCGCGAGGTTCACGGCGTCGTGCGCGAGAGCGAGCCGGGTCATCTCCCGGATCACCGATTCGGTGAAGGTCGCGGCCTTCGCGGAGACCCGCAGCCGGGCGGGCGTGGCGGTCTGGTCGGGCACCGTCTCATGATGACGCCTCTCCCGGCCCGGTGTCCGACGCCCCGGTGTCCGACGCCCCGGTGTCCGGGCCGACCCTCCGGTCGCCGGCGCCCCGGTACGCCGATGCCTCAGTCCTCGTCGCCCTCGTCGCCGAGGGCGTCCCAGGGCTGGCGTTCGGGGCCGGCTGCCTGCCCCTCGGGGCAGTGGCTGCGGAAATCGCACCACGAGCACAGGGGGCCGGGGCTCGGCGGAAACGCCCGTTGCGGATCCTCACCCGCCCGCAGGGCCTCCGTCGCGCGCACGGCGTCCGCCGCGACCGACTCCGCCCGCCGCACGTGCCGGGCGATGCTCGCCTCGGTATGCTCGGCGGCCGCGACCCGCCCACTGGGCACGTGGTGCAGCTCGACCCGCCGGCATGGTTGGCGCAGCATCCGCCCGGCGGCCAGAGCGTAAAGCGCGAGCGCCGAGGACGATCGCGCGTCGTCGTCGTCGGTGACCGGCCGGCGTCCGGTCTTGTAGTCGACGACGACCAGCTCCCCGTCCCGGTCGTCGAGACGGTCCACCCGTCCGGAGAAGGCCAGCGCCTCGGTACGGGCCGCGACCGAGCGCTCGACCCCGCGCGGCTCGGCCGCCGGATCGAGGTGCGCGACATAGTCATGCGCCATCCGCGCGCCGCGCTCGCGCCACCGGTACGACTGCTCACCGTCCCGGAAACCTTCGTCGACCCACAGCAACCGCAACAGCGCCGCGGCCCGCTGTGGGACCCGTTGCTCGATCGGCCCCTCCCACCAGCGTCGCAGCGCGTTGTGCACGCTGACGCCGAAGGAGGTGTGCGCCCAGGGCGGTCCCTTGGGCGGCCGCGGCCGGTCCAGATACGTCATCCGGTACCGGCGGGGGCAGTCCTCGAAGGCCGCCAGCCGCGACGGCGTGCAGGAAAAAAGCCGGCGGGGCAGGCCGGTGAGCTCCAGTTGCGCCATCACTCACTCTGTAGTCTCTACCGGCCTCGCCTCGGTTACCGGACGCCCGCTCGGGCGCCGCCGCCCGAGTCAAGGCGAGGGGTTAATCAAGGCGAGGGATTAGTCGGGGTGGGGGTTACCCAAGAGCCAGGGTGGAGGGTACCCAAGAGATCAGGCTTCTGGACGAATCGGCGTGCGGCTGGCATGCTCTTGCCATGCAGTGCAGTCGACTCACGTGCCGCCGACTCGCATGCCACGGCACGTCGCTACGGCTGTTTTATGGGGACCGGGCACGGTCCCCGCTCCGCCGCTGATCTCACGCGGCACAAGCGCCAGACCCAGGCCCGGTCCGCCTCCGGGTTGTCTCGGCCTGGGGTGCGCCGGGCCTCCGACCGAAAGGCCCACTTGTGGAGAACGTCGTCGACGCCCCCAGCACCGCGCCGGCCATCGCCTCGATCGACGAGGGACGACAGCTCATCGATGACATCGATGCTCAGCTGCGTGATCTCGTCGCGACCCGGCGGGATCTGTCCCAGCAGATCCAGGCGCTGCGCTCAGCCGAGGGCGGGCCTCGCATCCAGCACGGCCGGGAGAACGAAATCATCGCGATCTGGGCGGACAAGCTGGGGCCTCGTGGGGTCGAGATCGCGATGGCGGTGCTGACGCTCTGCCGCGGTACCGTGCGGTAGGCACCCGGGTATCCGCCGGTGCGGCGCGCGGCCGCCGTTCGCACCAGCCCGCCGCACCGGCCCGATCATCACGGCGGACGTAACGAACGCTCGCCCTCCCGCCGCCGTCGGCGCTCCCGATCGCGGTCCTTCGCCCGGTCACCGTCCGGCCCCTCCAGCTCCGCGAGCAACCCCCGCAGCTCCGAACGCAGAAAGTCCCGGGTGGCGAGCTCGCCGATCGTGATACGCATCGCGGCCAGTTCGCGGGCGAGGTATTCGGTGTCCTCGCGGTTACGGATGGTCTGCTCGCGGTCCTGGGCGAGGTTCGCGCGGTCCCGGTCGTCTTGGCGGTTCTGCGCCAGCAGGATGAGCGGTGCCGCGTACGCGGCCTGCAGCGACAGGACCAACGTCAGAAAGATGAACGGGAAATTATCGAACCGGACGGACTGCGGGGCGATGATGTTGTAAGCGACCCACAGCACAATCACGACGCTCTGCGCAACGAGGTACCGGGCCGTGCCGATGAAACGCGCCACCCGCTCCGCGATCCGCCCGAAGGCGTCCGGCTCGTAGGCGGAGCGCAGGGCGGACCGCCGGGACAGCCGCGGCTGATCGAGGCGGGCGCCTCGCGGCCGGCGGCGTCCCAGACCTCCCAGACCTCCCAGACCTCCCAGACGTCCCAGACGTCTCATGAGGCGGCCGGGGAGCTGCCCGCCTCACCGCGGGAGCCTGGTTCCACGTCGCCCGCGGCGGGCGGAGTCAGTGCCCCGGGGGTCGCCCGCGCATCCACGTCCGCGTCGAGCTGTCGCTCCCGCCAGTTCGCGGGAAGCAGGTGGTCGAGCACGTCGTCGACGGTGACGACGCCGACGAGCCGGCCGGCGCGGTCGAGAACCGGTGCCGCCACCAGGTTGTAGGACGCCAGATGACGGGTGACCTCGGCCAGCGGGGTCTCCGGCCGCAGCGAGGCGATGTCGACGTCGATCACGCCACCGACCAGGGTCGCCGGCGGCTCACGCAGCAGCCGCTGGAAGTGGGCGAGACCGAGGTAGCGGCCGGTGGGCGTCTCGTAGGGCGGACGCACCACGTAGACCTGCGCGGCGAGCGCCGGGGAAAGCTCGGGTTCGCGGATGCGGGCCAGCGCCTCGGCGACCGTCGCGTTCGGGGCGAGCACGACCGGCTCGCTGGTCATCATGCCGCCGGCCGTGTCGTCGGCGTAGAGCAGCAGACGGCGCACGCCGGCGGCCTCGTCGGGCTCCATCAGCCGCAGGAGACGCTCCGCGTCGTCGGCGGGCAGCTCGCCCAGCAGGTCCGCCGCGTCGTCGGGGCCCATCGCCTCCAGCACGTCGGCGGCCCGCTCGTCGGCGAGTCCCCCGAGCAGCTCGACCTGCTCGTCCTCCGGCAGCTCCTCGAGGACGTCGGCAAGCCGCTCGTCGTCAAGGGCGGCGGCGACCTCCGCGCGCCGTTTCTCGGACAGGTCATGCAGCAGCGACGCGAGGTCGGCGGGCCGCAGCTTCTCGAACGCAGCGAGCAGGTTCGCGGCCCCCTGCCCCTCCTCGGGCAGCGAGAAGCCGGTGACCTCGTCCCAGGCAACCGTCTTCACCTCGCCGCGCCGGCCCCGGCCGACCCGCACCGCCACCTGGTCGAGCACCCAGTCGCCGCCGCGGACCAGTTCGATCGCGGCGTCGACGACGGTCACCTCGACACCGGACGAGATGAGCGTCACCCGCCGGTCGAGCAGCTCGCCGAGCGCCCGGGTCTCGTTCGGGCGCTGTTGGAAACGCCGCCAGCTCAGCCGGGCCGAGGACAGCACCACCGCGCCCGACTCCACCCCGGTGACCCGGCTCATCGGCACGAAGATCGGTCGGCGTTGGACCTCGACGGCCAGGCCCAGGACGCGGGGCGGCTCATGCCCGAGTCGCAGCGTCGCGATCACATCGCGCACCCTGCCGACCTGGTCGCCGTTCGGGTCCAGGACGAGCAGGCCCGCCAGCCGGCGGCAGTAGACGCGGGACGGGGCCGGGCGGGAGACCATGCCCATCACCGGGCGATGCCTGCGAAGTGCAACACACCGGCCCACGACGGCGCTGCAGACCTGTTCACGGCCGGAGGTTACCCGGCCCGGGACATCCCACAACCCGGAGAGGTCGGCCGGATCAACACCATCGCGCGGGCCGCCGGCAAACCGCCCGGCGTTCCGGGACCGGGGATCGGCCTACCGGCACTGCCTACAGATCCTGCCTACCGGTACTGCCTACAGGTACTGCCTCGACGGATTGACCATGGCGCGGACGGTCTTGCCGTCGTGAAACTCCCCGATCGCCGTCATCGACCAGGTGGGAGCCCCGCGGTCGCGCTGCACCCGGCACATCACCAGTCCGGTGGACGGCTTGGAGTCAGACAGGTCGAACCGGACGAGCTCCTGCCCGGTGAGATCGTCATACAACCGGCAGTAGGCGTTACGCACCTCGACGAAGGTCTGTCCCTGGAAACTGTTGACCGTGAAGATCAGAGTGACGACGTTCCCCGGCAGGGCTCCGAGATCGACCAAGATTGTCTCGTCGTCCCCTTCGCCATGGCCCGTCAGGTTGTCCCCGGAGTGGCGCACGGCTCCCCGGGCGCCTTTCTTGGACATGAACCAGACCTTGTCGACGTCCTTGCCGCGCTCATCGAACAGGATGCAGGACGCGTCGAGGTCGATCGACTTCCCGTGCTGGGCCGGATCCCACCCAAGGCCCATCCGGACCCGGGTGAGCGGCGGCGCGCCGGTCTTCACCAGCGAGACGCTCTGCCCCTTGGTGAGCGATACCCGCCCCTTGTCCAGGTTCACCCGGCCGCCCTGCTGACCGGGCGCTCCCGGCGCGGGGGACGGCGGACCCCACTGCTGACCGGGCAGGGGCTGCGGTGTCCCCCACTGCGGCTGACCGGGCGCTCCCGGCGCGGGCGGCGGTCCCCACTGCTGACCGGGCAGGGGCTGCGGTGTCCCCCACTGCGGCTGACCGGGCGCTCCCGGCGCGGGCGGCGGTCCCCACTGCTGACCGGGCAGGGGCTGCGGTGTCCCCCACTGCGGCTGACCGGGCGCTCCCGGCGCGGGCGGCGGTCCCCACTGCTGACCACCCGGCTGCGACCCCCACTGCGGGCCCCCCGCCGGGGTCGGCGCGGGCGGCGGTCCCCACTGCCTGCCGCCCGGGGGCGTGCCGTACGGTGCCGGGGCGGCCTGCGGGTGGGGCGGGGCCACGGGTAGCTGCACGACCTGCGTCGCGGCCTCGGAGGTGCCGGGGTCGTCGACGGTGATGCCGAAGTCAGTCGCGATGCCGGCCAGCCCCGAGGCGTAGCCTTGGCCCACCGCCCGCACCTTCCAGGCCCCGGCGCGCCGGTAGAGCTCGACGAGAATCAGCGCCGTCTCGCTGCTCAGCCCGGACGGATCGAAGCGGACGAGCTCGGCGCCGCCACGCGCGTCCCGCACCACGATGCTCAGGCCGCGCAGGGCGGCGAAGGTCGCCGGCCCGCTGCCGTCGAGACTCCCGGTGACGACCACCTTGTCCATCTCCGGCGGGACCGCGGCCAACGTGCACTCCAGCGCGGACGGCGGTACGAGACGCACCCCGGGACCCGTCGGCTGGTTGAAAAAGACGAAGTCGTCGTCGGTGCGCACCTTGCCGTGGATGGTCACCAGGATCGCCGCGATGTCCAGCGGACTCGACGAGGCGATCTCGACCCGGACGTCGGTAGTGGGCAACGCGGCGTTGCCGCCCTTGGTCAGCACCTGTGCCATGAACCCCTCCAACGTCGCACCACGATAACTCCCGCACCGGCCACGACGGTTCCCGGGATAACTGCCGACCATACGATCGCAGGTATGGAACAACGTGGCGGGGCATCGGCCTGGTGAGCGGCAGCGCGATCCTGCGATCGGTCGAGGAGCATGCTGCGGCGCTCTTCGGACCGGACACCGGTCGAGCCGCGGTCACGTTCCTCGGCACCGACCAGATCGAGGTGCTGCGGTTCGGGCCGGACCAGGCGGGCGTCATCCGCTATCTCACCCTGGGTATGTCCCGGGAGCCGATGACGGCGGCGGCGACGACCGTGCGCGACCCCGCCGGCCCGCGGGCCGAACTCGTGCTGTCCCTGCGCGGGCGGCGCGACAGCGTGCTGCGGCGGTTGGCCGTGCTGGCCGCCGTCCCGACGGTCGAGGGCCGTCCGGTGGCTCCCGGGTCCGGCCTGGATCTCGGGGAACCGCTCTGGGACGGCGCCCCGTTCACCGCGGTGCTCGTCGGCGAGCCCGGCGGGCTCATCCCCGATCTCGCCACCGGGCTCGCACCCGTCCGCTTTCTCCCCCTGCTTCCGATGACCCCCAACGAGTCCGCCTACAAGCGGGTGCACGGCCCGGACTCGCTGCACCAACGGTGGCTGGCGGCCGGGACGGATCTGCGCGACCCCGGCCGCCGGGAGGTCCATCTCGGCTGACCCCCGGCGTGGGGGATCCGCTGTGAACGGGCCGCGAGTTCATCCGTTTCCACTACTCTCATCCAGTTGTGACCCGTGACGCCGCAGCCGGCTCCCCGCGTTCCCGCCGATTCCCGCGGGCGCCCTCGCCGTCAGCCGCCACCGGCTCGCCGTCAGCCGCCACCGGTCAGACTGGTCGACCGGCCGGCACCGATCCGTCGGCCGGCACCGATCCGTCGGCACGCGCCGATCCGGGCACCGGTCCTCGCGCCGCCGCCCGGTCCGGCCACGGGACGAACCCGGGGGCCGATCCACGTCGCCGTGCCGTCCTGCTCGGCGGCCTCGGGCTGGGGGGCGCCGCGCTGGGCGGGGCGAGCCTGGCGGCCTGCGGCGGCTCCGGCGGTTCGATCCCGGCCCCCGCGCCGACCCTGCGGGCACCCACCCCGATCGCGGGCGTCACCGACGGGGTCTTCGGGCTCGGGGTCGCCAGCGGCGACCCGTTGCCGGACGGCGTCATCCTCTGGACCCGGCTCGCGCCGAGGCCGACCGAGGGCGGCGGCATGCCCACACGGGACATCGAGGTCGACTGGCAGATCGCGACGGACGAGGGTTTCCGCGATGTGGTGCGCGCCGGCACGCAGACCGCGCAGACGGCGTTCGCGCATTCCGTCCACGTTGACGTCCGCGGACTCGCACCGGAGCGTGACTACTTCTACCGGTTCCGTGCCGGCACCGTGCTCAGTCCGGTCGGCCGGACCCGCACGGCCGCGGCACCTGGGAGGGAACCGGAATCGACCGGCGGTGCCCTGACCTTCGCGCTGGCCTCGTGCCAGGACTTCCAGAACGGGTACTGGCCGGCTCTCGACGGCATCGCCACCGACGCGCCGGACCTCGTCGTCCACGTCGGCGACTACATCTACGAGTACGACCCGAAAAGCAACTACCCGGACCGGCGGCACACCACCCCGCAGCGGCTCGGTCTGGACCAGCTCCAGACGCTGGCGGACTACCGCAACCGGTACGGCCAGTACAAGTCCGATCCTGCCCTGCAGGCCGCTCATCACGTGGCCCCCTGGGTCGTCACCTGGGACGATCACGAGGTCGAGAACAACTACGCCGGACTGATCGACGAGGCAGGCGACGCCGGGGAGCAACGGCAGGACCCTGCCGCGTTCGCCCGCCAGCGTGCCGCCGCCTACCAGGCGTACTACGAACACATGCCGATCCGCGCGGAGCTGAATCCGGGATCGCCCGACATGCGGATCTACCGGCGGTTCGTGTTCGGGAACCTGGTGACGTTCAACGTCATGGACACCCGGCAGTACCGGACCCGGCAGCCCGGCGACTCCCCGCAGGGCATCGGGCTCGCCTCCCTGGGCCGGGACAACACGGCCGGCACGATGGCCGGCGCCGCCCAGGAACGCTGGTTGCGCGACGGCCTGACCACGTCACGGACCCGCTGGAACGTCCTCGCCCAGCAGACGATGATGGCCCAGCTGAACGGGCAGCTACCCCTCGGCGAGGGACCACGGCTGGCCAACCTGGATCAGAACGACGGGTACGGCCCCTACCGGACCCGGCTGCTGTCGGAGATCCGCGACAGCGGCGTGCGCAACCCGGTGGTGCTCTCCGGTGACATCCACTGCGCCTGGGTAAACGACCTCCGGGTCGATTTCGACCGGCCCGAGACGCCGGTCGTCGCGACGGAGTTCGTCTGCACCTCGATCAGCTCGGCCTTCTTCCTCGTCAGCGAGGACTTCATCCGGCAGAACAATGCCCGGCTCAACCCGCATGTCCGGTATTTTCGTGGTGACCGGCGAGGTTACACGCGCGTTCGCGTCACCCCGGACGCATGGCGCGCGGACATGCGGGTCGTCGCCGACATCGCCCATCGCCACTCGCCCACGTCCACGGATGCCACCCNNGGC
>NZ_CDXDOS010000013.1:0-33614 GCF_978021245.1 Frankia sp. CoBUL1 | reverse complement strand
GCACCGCCCCCGCCGGGGCCGGCTGTCGCCGGGGCCGACGCGGTGCGCAACGCCCCCGGGGACGGCAACGGCACCCTGGCGGATTCCGCTTCCGGCCCCGCCGGTTCCGGTGGCCGTCCGGCGCGCGCCCGCCGGCCACGCATCGTCTACGTCTTCGCGGTCCTGGCCGTCGGCTGGCTCCTGCTCGGCGGCGTCGGCGCGTCCTACCAGGGCAAGCTCGGTGAGGTCCAGAAGAACGACAATGCCGCCTACCTCCCGAACTCGGCCGAGTCGACCAAGGTCGACACCGCGTTGCGGCAGTTTCGCTCCGTGCGGACGATTCCCGGCTTCGTCGTCTACGACCGCCAGGGCGGGCTGACCGCGCAGGACAAAGCCAAGATCACCGCCGACGTGAGGTCCTTCGCCGGGATCCACGGGGTGGACGCCGGCCAGCTCGGGCCGCCCCAGTTCGCCCGCAACGGCGCTGTGGCCGCCGTGGCCGTGCCGCTCGTCGCCCAGGACGGCGGTCGCGAGGTCAAGGGTGATGAGCTCGTCGACGCCGAGAAGGCCGTCGTCGCGGCCGCCCGCGACGGGGCACCGGCCGGTCTCGCCGTGCACCCGGCCGGGCCGGGGGGTCTGCTCGTCGCCTTCATCGAGGCGTTCTCCGGCCTCGACGGGCTGTTGCTGCTCGCCGCGGGCCTCGTCGTCGTGGGCATCCTGCTGCTCGTCTATCGCAGCCCGGTGTTGTGGTTCTTCCCGCTGTTCAGCGCGGTGCTCGCGCTCGGCGTCTCGGCGCTGATCATCTATCCGTTGGCCAAGAACAACGTCCTCACCCTCAACGGACAGGGCCAGGGCATCCTGTCGGTGCTGGTCATCGGCGCCGGCACCGACTACGCGCTGCTGCTGGTGAGCCGCTATCGGGAGGAGCTGCACGCCTACCCCAGCCGGATCCAGGCGATGATCGTGGCCTGGCGGGGCACCGCTCCGGCGATTACCGCCTCGGCGGTGACGGTGATCCTCGGCCTGCTCTGCCTGAGCCTCGGGGAACTGAATTCCACCCGCAGCCTCGGGCCGGTGGCGGCGATCGGCATCGCCTGCACAGCCCTGATCATGCTGATCTTCCTGCCGGTGTTCCTGGTGATCGCCGGGCGCTGGATCTTCTGGCCTCGCATTCCCCGCGTCGATCACCAGGCCGATCTCGCCGGTCACGGTCTCTGGGCACGCTTCGCCGGAGGCCTCGTCCGCCGGGCCCGGTGGGCCTGGATCGTCACGACGGTCGTGTTGCTGGCCTGCTCGTCCCTGATCGTCACCCTGAAGGTCGACGGCCTGTCGACGACGGACAGCCTGACGGGGCGGCCGGAGGCGATCGTCGGCCAGGAGATCTTCGACGCCAACTTCAGCCAGGGGCAGGGCGCCCCGGCCGTCATCATCACCAACACCGTTGCCGCCGCGGACGTCATCGCCGCCGTCCGGAAGGTCGACGGCGTCGCCACCGCTCCCGGCTCGGTCTGCGTGGAGGTCGACTACGCCAAACTCGCCGCCCGGTTGGCGTCCGGTGGGCGTCCGGCGGCGAGGGGTTCCGACGGCTGCGCCCCGAAGTCGGTCCAGGTCGCCCCGGTTGACGGTCGAATCGCCATCGACGCCGCCATCGTCCACCGCTATGATACCGCCGAGGCTTACAACACGATCACTGCGATCCGACGGGTCGTCCGGGAGGTGCCCGGGGCGAACGCCCTGGTCGGTGGCCAGTCGGCGATCAATCTCGACACCCAGAACGCCTCGCGCCACGATCGCAACCTGATCATCCCGATCGTGCTGGTCGTCATCCTCCTCGTGCTCGGCGTCCTGTTGCGGGCGCTGCTCGCCCCGGTCCTCCTGATCGCGACGGTGGTGCTCTCGTTTGCCGCGACGCTGGGCGTGAGCGCGGTGGTGTTCAACCACGTCTTCGGGTTCGCCAACGCGGATCCAGGCTTCCCGCTGTTTGCGTTCATCTTCCTCGTCGCCCTGGGGATCGACTACAACATCTTCCTGATGACCAGGGTCCGGGAGGAGACCCTCATCCACGGCACCCGTAGCGGCATCGTGCGCGGCCTCGCGGTCACGGGCGGGGTCATCACCTCGGCCGGGATCGTCCTCGCCGGGACGTTCGCCGTGCTCGGCGTCCTCCCGCTGGTCTTCCTGGCCCAGGTGGGTTTCTCGGTAGCCTTCGGGGTGCTGCTGGACACGGTTCTGGTCCGCTCGGTCCTCGTGCCGGCGCTGAGCCATGACCTCGGTCCGAAGATCTGGTGGCCCTCGAAGCTCTCCTGACACGCACTCGCCCGGCCCGGCCTCCGCGCCAGGACCGAAGCCAACGCACGCTGTCGGCCCCCTCTCCTCGGCCGGAGGGTGCCGGACCCAGCCGCACGGGAACGGACTTTCGCTGCCGGTGAGGCGGGGCCGGGGACACCACGCGGGCAGCGGGGCTGGCTGCCGGGCCTTACGGGACGCTACGAGACACGCACGGGCATCGATGCTCAGCCGCGGACCGTGGAGGTACGGGCTTGGACGGCGTTGTCCCAGGCGATTTCCCAGGCGAGGAAGCGGGTGAGGACCTCGTCCAGGGCCACCTTGCCCTCGATGCGGGCCAGTGCGGCGCCGAGGCAGTGGTGGATGCCGTAGCCGAAGCTCAGGTGGCGGCCGATCTCGCGGCGGATGTCGAACTCCTCTATCGAGCCGCGGCCGCACCGGTAGGTCTGCCGGTCGGTCAGGTGGTCAGGTGATCTTTTCCAGCTGGACCGGTAGCCCGTCCCGTGGAACAGGCAGCGGGAAACGGTCTCATGAGATCCGGTAGCCCGGTGCCAGGCTCCACCGGTACCGCAGCAGCATCTGGTGCAGGATCGCCTTCACCTGCTGACCGGCGAAGTGCAGACCGATGCAGGTATGTGGCCCGCCACCGAACGGTTGCCAGGCGTAGGGATGTGCCTTGTCCTCGCGACGGTGGTCCGCGAACCGCTCCGGGTCGAACCGTTCCGGGCTCGGCCAGTACTCCGGCATCTGGTGGGTGAAGGCGAGCGCGAGGGCGGCCACGGTACCGGCGGGCACCGTGACGCCGAGCACGTCGATGTCTTTCACTGTGGCGCGCAGGAGGATCGGCACCGGCGTGACCAGGCGCAGCGCCTCCTTCATGACCAGAGCGAGTGACGGCAGCCGATCGAGGTCGGCATGGTCCACCGCTGGCGTGCCGAGGGCGAGCGACTCCTCGCGGCACCGCTGCTGCCACTCCGGATGCCGTGCCAAATAGTAGCTCATGCTGGTCATCGTGATCGTGGACGTGTCGTGCGCGGCCACCATCATCAGGATCATGTGGTTGACGACGTCGTCGTCGCTCAGCCTGCTGCCGTCCTCGGCCTCGGCGTGGCAGAGCCGGCTGAACATGTCGGTGCCGCTCCCGGCTCGTTTCGCGGGCACCCGCAGCCGCAGGAACTCCTCCAGGTACCGGCGCCCGGCCAAGCCACGCGACCAACGTAGCCCGGGTGCCGGCACGCGGACCACCGCGCCCGGCGCGCGGATGCAGGCGAACAGCGCGGCGTTGAACCGGTCGGCTTCCGGTCCCAGCCGTTCACCCATGAAGATCCGGGTCGCCAGTTCGAGGGTGAGCTGTTTGACCGCGGGATAAACCTGGAACCTCGCGCCCGGCCGCCACCCCGCGACGCCCCGTTCGATGGACGGGTTCATCCCGGCGAGATAGCCGCGCAGTCTGTCCGGGGCGAACGCGCCGGCGAGGATCCGACGGTGGTGGCGGTGCTCGTCAAAGTCGAGCATGCTCAGTCCGCGCCGAAAGAACGGTCCGGCTATCCGTTGCTGCCCCGGGCCGTTCGCGAATGCCTGCTCATGGTTGCGCAGCGCCAAGCCGGTGGCGTCCGGGCCGAGCAGGCTCACCACCCGCAGCCCGAAGGTCCGCTCCCATGACACCGGGCCATACCGGTCGTAGCGCTGCCGCCAGTGCTGGGCAGGGTCATGCAGATAGCGCAGGGTGTATCCCACCAGGGGCGGACCTCCGTCGCCCGGCACCGGTCCCCTGGAACCCCCCACCGCCATGAAACCCCTCACCGCCACGACGCTCTCACATCCTATTCAAAGGTTGCGACGCATCGGACGCATCGGACGCATCGTAGGAACCGTCGCGCGGGGACAGCTCGGCGAGCTGGGCCCGTACCCAGGCGGTCACGTCCGCGGCCGTGGGTTCGGCGGTGAGCGAGGTGAACACCACCGGACGGGCGCCGCGGGCCGCGGTCGCGTCCCGGGCCATGACGTCGAGGTCGGCGCCCACCAGGGGAGCCAGATCGGTCTTGTTGATGACCAGCAGGTCGCTGCCGGTCACCCCCGGTCCGCCCTTGCGGGGCACCTTGTCGCCCCCGGCGACGTCGACGACGAAGATCTGCCGGTCGATTAGCCCGTAGCTGAACGTCGCGGTGAGATTGTCGCCACCGGACTCGACGAGGACCAGGTCCAGGGGGCCGGTGTCGGCCTCCAGGTCCTCGACCATGCCAAGGTTCGTGGTGATGTCGTCGCGAATCGCGGTGTGCGGGCAGCAGCCGGTCTCGACCGCGCGGATCCGCTCGGGATCGAGCACGCCGGCCCGGCGCAGGAAGTCGGCGTCCTCGGTGATGTAGATGTCGTTCGTCACCACCCCGATGCGCAGGCTCGACGACAGGGCCCGGCACAGCGCGGCGACCAGGGCCTTCTTACCGCTGCCCACCGGGCCGCCGACCCCGATCCGCGGCGCCCGCCCGGCGCCGGCTGGCCCGGCGCTGGCTGGCCCCGCGTCAGCTGGCCCCGCGCTGGCCCGCCCGTCAGGTCTCTGGAACTCCTCATGTCCGAGGTGCATCGTCGCGCTTCTCCCGTTCGAGGGGCCCGCCGGTGCTCACGCGGCGTGCAGGGCCGGCAGCGCGATGCCGAGCTGGGCCCGTTCGAGGAACGCGCCCGGCATGGCGGTGAGCTCGGCGGGGGAGGGCTCGGCGCCGGCGCGGACGAGCAGGTCACCCAATGCCGCGATCATCACGCCGTTGTCCGTGCACCGCCGGCGGGCCGGTATCCGCAGCCGGATGCCGGTCTGCTCGCAGCGGCTGGCCGCCAGCGCCCGCAGCCGGCTGTTCGCCGCGACCCCGCCGACGATGAGCAGGTCACCGATCCCGTGGTCGAGGCAGGCCCGGACCGCCTTGGCGGTGAGAACGTCGACGACTGCCTCCTGGAAGGATGCGATCACATCGCCGGCCGGTACGGGGGAGTCGGGATGCGACTCGACCCATCGGGCGACGGCGGTCTTCAGCCCCGAGAACGAGAAGGTGTAGGGCGCGTCCGCCCGGCCGGTCAGCGGCCGGGGGAAGGCCAGCGCCGTTGCATCGTGGCCGACCGCGGCTCGGTCGACCGCGGGACCGCCCGGATAGGGCAGGCCGAGCACCCGGGCGACCTTGTCGAAGCACTCCCCGGCCGCGTCGTCAAGCGTGTCGCCGAGGTGGGTGATCGGGTCGCGAGCGAGGTCCCCCACCCGCAGCAGCGACGTGTGCCCGCCGGAGACGATCAGGGCAATGAGGGGATCGGGTAGCGGTTCGCCGTCGACGAGGTCCGCGGCGAGGTGACCGGCGAGATGGTGCACGCCGTAGAGGGGAACATCGAGCGCCGTGGCGTACGCCTTCGCCGCGGCCACCCCGACGTGCAGGGCGGTGGCGAGGCCGGGGCCGGCGGTGACCGCGACGGCGCCGATGTCCGCCGCGAACAGCCCCGCCGAGGACAGCGCCGCGCGCACGCAGGGCACCAGCGCCTGCACGTGTGCCCGGGCGGCGATCTCGGGGACCACCCCGCCGTAGCGGGCGTGCTGGTCCATGCTCGTCGACAGGGCCTCGCCCAGCAGCGTGCCGTTCCGGACGAGCCCCACCCCGGTCTCGTCGCAGGACGTCTCGATGCCCAGCACGACCGGGCCCTGCTCCGGCGGCATCCCCGCAGCCTCCTCGCGATAGTCGGTACCTGCGAGATTACGCCGGCGCGCGGTCCTCGCCGCGCCGCCGCGGACCCTCGTCATGCGGGTGCGAGGTCCCCGTCCACGGACGGGGACGTCACCGAACAGGCGCGGCACCGGCCGGCAAGGGCGGCGTGGTCGGGCTGCAGGGTGAACCCGACGGTGGTGGCGAGCCGACGCGCGACGTCGTCGAGCAGGTCCGCGGGCACGTCGAGGATCGTGCCGCAGGAGCGGCACCGGACGTGCAGGTGGGCGCCGCCGGTGAGGGCCGCCGCCAGGTGGTAGACGGCCGGCCCGTGGTCGGGGTGGACGTGGGTGACCAGGCCGAGGTCGCCGAGGGTCTCCACCGCGCGATAGACGGTGGTGCGGTGCATGCCCGGGACGATCGTCTCCGCCCGGGCGAAGACGTCGTCGACGGACAGGTGCTCGCTCGTGCCGGCGAGCACCTGGAGCACCGCCCGGCGGGCTGGGGTAACCCGCTCCCCGCGGGCGCGCAACGCGGCGATCCCGGCGGCGGACGGATCGCCACGCCGGCCGTCACGATCCGTCTGACTGTCCTTCACGATCCAGGTGTCCTTCACGATTCACGTGGCACAGTATCCCGCATGACCGTGCTCCCGATCCGCACCGTTGGTGATCCCGTTCTGCGCACTCCGACCACGCTGGTCACGGAGTTCGACACTGTGCTCGGTCGGCTGGTCACCGACATGATCGACACCATGTACGACGCGCCCGGGGTGGGGCTCGCCGCCCCGCAGATCGGGGTCGGGCTGCGCCTGTTCGTCTTCGACGTCGACTACGACCCGCGTGACGAGTCGGTGCCACGGGTGCCGCGGGTAGTGGTGAACCCGGTGCTGGAACTCGGCCCGGACCCGGGGCAGCCCGGGGAGACCCAGCAGCCCGGCCCGGAGGGATGCCTGTCCGTCCCGGGGCTGCACTTCCCGACCACGCAGGCGCTGGCCGCGCGGGTCCGCGGGGTGGACGTTACGGGGCAGCCGGTCGAGTACGCCGGCGAGGGCCTGCTTGCGCGCTGCTTCCAGCACGAGGTCGACCATCTCGACGGGATCCTCTACGTCGACCGGCTGACCGGGGAGGCGCGCCGTGCCGCCGTCCAGGCACTGCGCGAGCCGCCGCCGACCCCGGAGCAGGCACGGGCGGCCGGCGAGTACCTGCGGTCGCTGCGCCGGTCAGCCGGGTCGGTCCGGTGACGGTTAGGGCCGATCGGGTCGGTCCGGTGACGGTCTGACGCCGGTCGGGTCGCGCCGGGGACGGCCGCCGGTCGCCCGACGGGCTATCTTGGTATCCGCCTCGTCCTCGAGGATGCCACCGGCGAGTGCCCGTCTTCGAGGTGTCCCGTCTTCGATGTGTCCCATCCTGGAGATGCCCCGCTGAGTGGAGGAGTGGCTGCGGTGACCGAGGTCTCCGGCGGGCCGTACAAACGGCCGTTCCGGTTCAACATCCAGTGTTCCTCCCCCGCCGAGGTGAGCGCCCGGTCATGGGCCGACCTCGCCCACCGGGTCGAGGATCTCGGCTACGCGACGTTGACCGTCTCCGACCATCTCGACGAGCAGGTCGCACCGATCGCGGCGCTGATGGCCGCGGCCGACGCGACGACGACGCTGCGGATCGGCGCGATGGTGTTCAGCAACGACTACCGCCATCCGGTGGTGCTGGCCAAGGAGGCGGCGACCCTCGACGCGCTGTCCGGCGGACGGTTCGAACTCGGCCTCGGCGCCGGTTGGATGACCTCCGACTACTCCCGAGCCGGTCTGCCGCTCGACCCGCCGGGGGTGCGCATCGGCCGGCTCGCCGAGTCCCTCGCCGTCATCAAGGGGATGTTCGCCGACGGACCGTTCACCTACAGCGGCATCCACTACCAGGTCGCCGGCCTGAACGGGACGCCGAAGCCGGTGCAGCGGCCCCACCCGCCGATCGTGATCGGTGGTGGCGGGCGCCGGCTGCTGACCCTCGCTGCCCGCGAGGCCGACATCATCGGGCTGAACATGAACATGGCCGGCGGGGTGATCGACGCCTCGCTCGGCGCCAACGCGACGACGGCGGCGACCGAGGAGAAGGTCCGCTGGATCCGGGAGGCCGCCGGCGCCCGTTGGGACGATCTCACCCTTCAGGTCCGCGTCCACCTCGTCGTCGTCACCGACAACCGCACCCAGGTTGCCGAGCAGCTGGCCGCCGGGTTCGGGCTCACCTCCGAACAGGCGCTCGCGACCCCGCACGCGCTGTGCGGGTCGGTCGACGAGATCGTCGACGACCTCGTCGAGCGCCGCGAGCGCTTCGGCCTCAGCACGATCGGGGTCTCCCTGGACGCGTTGACCGCCATGGCGCCGATCGTCGAACGTCTCGCCGGCACCTGAGCGGTCCGCCGCCCTCCCCGAGCCGTTGTCCGCTGTCCGTCCCCGTCGAGGAGCCATCGTTGGTCACGCACATGAAGTGGTGGGGCTGGGGCAAGGAGAGTGTCTCCTTCAGCCCCAGTGACAAGCCCGACCTCGCGCCGTTCATCCGTACGCACATCGGGCTCGACATCACCCGCCTGCCGGCCCAGCCACCGGCCTTCGCGGACCTGACGATCGCGGACCCCGTGCTGCCGGAGTCGCTGCGCGCCGCGCTTGTCGACGCCGCCGGCGCGGAGCACGTCACCACCGACGCACAGGCGCGGGTCGTGCACGCCTATGGCAAGAGCCTGCGTGACCTCGTCCGGGTTCGTAACGACGACCTCGGCAGGCTGCCCGACGTCGTCGTCTACCCGGGAGACGAGGAGGCGGTCCGGGCGGTGCTGGCTGCGGCGCTGGCCGCGGACGCGGTCGTCATCCCGTTCGGCGGCGGCACCAACATCTCCGGCAGTCTTGAGGCGCCGCGCACCGAGACCCGCCCGGTGATCTCCGTCGACCTCGGCCGGCTCGACCGGGTGCTGGAGATCGACGCCGACGCCCGCCTCGCCCGCGTACAGGCCGGTGCCCTCGGCCCGGGTCTGGAGGAGCAGCTGGCCGCGCAGGGCTGGACGCTCGGCCACTTCCCGGACAGCTTCGCCCACTCCACCCTTGGCGGCTGGATCGCCACCCGCTCGTCGGGCATGCAGTCCGACAAGTACGGCGACATCGCGGAGATCACCAGGGCGGTGCGGGTCGTGACCCCCGCCGGGGTACTCGTCACCCGGCCCGTGCCCAGCCAGTCGACCGGTCCCAGCGTGCGGGAGATGATCCTCGGCAGCGAGGGGCGGCTCGGGATCATCACCGAGGCCACGGTGCAGGTGCACCGAGTGCCCGAGCAGCGCGTGATCCTCGGCTACTTCTTCCCGACCTGGGACGCGGCACTGCTGGCCATGCGGGAGATCGCCGCGAGCGAGGCCGCGCCGACGGTCACCCGGGTCTCCGACGCCAACGAGACGCGGTTCTCCTTCGCCACCCGCAAGCGCGGCTCCCTGGCCTCGAGTCTCGTCTCGGCCGGTATGAAGCAGTACCTGCGCCGGGTCCGCAGGTACGACCTCGACCAGATGTGCCTGTCGTTCATCGGCTTCGAGGGTTCACCCGCGCACGTCAAGGCCCAGCGCAAGCTGGTCGGGGCGATCGTCGCGCGCCGGGGCGGGATCTGTGTCGGCACCGGCCCGGGGCAGCTCTACGACCAGAAGAAGTTCGACACCCCGTACATCCGGGACTTCCTGCTCGGCCAGGGCGCGATGGCCGACGTGTCGGAGACGTCGACGTCCTGGTCGCAGCTCGGCCCGCTGTACCGGGGGGTGGTCGCGCGGGCGAACAAGGCGTTCGCCGAGATCGGTGTGACCGGTTGGATCATGTGCCACCTGTCGCACTCGTACCACTCCGGGGCCTGCCTGTACTTCACGTTCGCCTATGCCTCCCCGGTGACGCTGGAGGCGATCGACGGGTACGACACGGTGAAGTCCGCGATCCAGCAGGGCTTCATCGAGCATGCCGGCACCCTGTCCCACCACCACGCGGTCGGCGTCGAGCACGCGCGCTGGCTTGCCGACGACATCTCACCAGCCGGCGTGCGCCTGCTCACGGCGCTGTTCGACGGCATCGACCCGGGCTGCAACCTCAACCCCGGCAAGATCGTCCCAGGGGTGGACGTCGCCCCGGGCCTGGCGGCTACGGTGGGCCCGGATTCGGTGAGCCCGGATTCGGTGAGCCCGGCCGGGTCCGATCCGCGCTGAGATGCGCACGATCCTCGTCATTGGCATCGGTGCCGGCGACCCCGACCAGCTGACGATCCAGGCCGTCAAGGCGCTGAATCGGGCCGACGTCTTCTTCGTCCTGGACAAGGGGGCGGCGAAGGAGGACCTGGTCCGGCTGCGGCGGGAGATCCTCGACCGGCACGTCGAGGGGAACGGCTACCGGATCGTCGAGGCCCGTGCCCCGAGCCGCGACCGGTCCTCGACGGACTACACCGCCGCCGTCGAGGACTGGCATTCCCGCCGGGCCGCACTGTACGAGCGGATGATGCTCGACGAGCTGGGCGAGGATGGCTGCGGGGCGTTCCTGGTCTGGGGTGATCCGTCGCTGTACGACAGCACGCTGCGCATCATCGACCGGATCGTGGCGCGGGGCGTGGTGCGGTTCGACTACGAGGTGATCCCGGGGATCACCAGCGTGCAGGCGCTCGCCGCCCGCCACCGGCTGATCCTGAACCGGATCGGCGGCCCGGTCGAGATCACGACCGGTCGCCGGCTCGCCGCCGGATTCCCGCCGGGGGTCGACGACGTCGTCGTCATGCTCGATGCCGAGAACACCTTCCTGACCCTGCCGGCCGACGACGTCGACATCTACTGGGGCGCCTACCTCGGCACCCCGGACGAGGTCCTGCTGCACGGTCCGGTCGCCGAGGTCGGCGGGCTGATCGAGCGGACCCGCGCCGAGGCCCGCGAGCGTAAAGGCTGGATCATGGATACCTACCTGCTCCGCCGCCGTGAGGAAAGTGGCCGGTGAGAACCGTGGAGACGGCCGGGGGAATGTCCGATGAAGCTGCACGAGGTGCGCGCCCGCCGGTCCGTCGAGGCGCCGCCCCGGCGTGACCAGCTTGCCTGGAAGATCGCCGAGGTCGCCGCCGAGCGGGTGCCGGTGCCGCCGGAGGTCGTCGAGATGATCGGCAACCGGATCATCGACAACGCGGCGGTCGCCGCGGCGGCGCTGACCCGCGGCCCGGTCGTCGCGGCCCGCGACCAGGCGCTCGCCCATCCGTACACCCCGGGAGCGACGGTCGTCGGCGTCGAGCGGGCAGTACGGGTGTCGCCGGAGTGGGCGGCCTGGGCGAACGGCGTCGCCGTGCGGGAACTGGACTTCCACGACACCTACCTGGCCGCGGACTACTCCCATCCGGGCGACAACATCCCCCCGGTGCTCGCCGTCGCGCAGCACACCGGCCGCGGTGGCGCCGAGCTGGTCCACGGGATCGCCACCGCGTACGAGATCCAGGTCGACCTGGTGACCGGCATCTGCCTGCACGAACACCGCATCGACCACATCGCCCACCTGGGCCCCTCCGCCGTCGCCGGGATCGGTGCCCTGCTCGGCCTGCCCCCCGAGCCGATCTACCAGGCCGTCGGCCAGGCGTTGCACACGACAACGACCACCCGTCAGGCCCGCAAGGGCGAGATCTCCACCTGGAAGGCGTACGCCCCGGCCTTCGCCGGCAAGACGGCAGTGGAGGCGGTCGACCGGGCGATGCGCGGCCAGACCTCGCCGGCGCCGATCTACGAGGGGGAGGACGGGGTCGTCGCCTGGCTGCTCGGCGGCCCGGACGCGGTGTACCGGGTGGCGCTGCCGGAACCCGGCGAGCCCCGTCGGGGCATCCTCGCCACCTATCCCAAGGAGTACTCCGCCGAGTACCAGAGCCAGGCGCTGATCGACCTGGCCCGCCGGCTGCGTACCCGGCTGCCCGGGACCGGCCCATCTCTCGGGACCGGCCCGTCCACGGCCTCCTTCGAGGTCGACGTCGCGGCGATCCGCCAGATCGTCATCCACACCAGCCATCACACGCATCACGTGATCGGCACCGGCGCCGGGGATCCGCAGAAGACCGATCCGACCGCGAGCCGGGAGACGCTCGACCATTCGATCATGTATATCTTCGCGGTGGCCCTGCAGGACGGGACGTGGCACCACGAACGTTCCTACGCCCCCGAACGGGCCGCCCGGCCCGACACCGTCGCGCTGTGGCATCGGATCCGCACGGTGGAGGATCCGCAGTGGACCCGCCGTTACCACGCGACCGACCCGGCCGAGCGGGCCTTCGGCGGGCGGGTGGAGGTCACGCTTGTTGACGGGACGTCGATCGTGGACGAGATCGCCGTCGCCGACGCGCATCCGGCCGGGGCCCGGCCGTTCCGGCGTGCGGACTACGTCGCCAAGCTGCGTACGCTCGCCGAGGGGGTCGTGTCGGCCGCCGAACAGGACCGGTTCCTCGACCTGGTCGGCCGGCTCGACACCCTGACCCCGGCCGAGCTCGCCGGGCTGACCCTCGTCGCCGACGCGCTTGCCCTGGAAACGGGCGGGACGAGGGGGGTCTTCGCATGATGGTGCCGGCCGGCCCGTCGCGGACAAGCGGCGGATGCTGCGGACGGGTCTCGTCTCCGGCCGCCTGCAACGCTGGCCGGGCGCGTTCGTCCCGCTGGTCGCGATGAGCATCGAACGGACCGGTTTCGACGGCGTCTACGTCTCGGGGGCGGCGCTGTCCGCGGCGCTGGGACTGCCCGACGTCGGGCTGACGACGCTGACCGAGGTCGCCGCGAGTGCCGGGCAGATCGCCCGGGTCACCGACCTGCCGACCCTCGTCGACGCCGACACGGGATTCGGTGAGCCGCTGAACGTGCACCGCACGATCGGGCTGCTCGAGGACGCCGGGCTCGCCG
Organism: Frankia sp. CoBUL1; assembly: GCF_978021245.1. Classification (NCBI taxonomy): domain Bacteria; kingdom Bacillati; phylum Actinomycetota; class Actinomycetes; order Frankiales; family Frankiaceae; genus Frankia; species Frankia sp. CoBUL1. The sequence goes on along the minus strand of NZ_CDXDOS010000013.1, from coordinate 20,760 downwards.
GCTGTCACCTGGAGGACCAGGTCAACCCGAAGCGCTGCGGCCACCTGGACGACAAGGCGGTCGTCGGGCGCGACGAGATGGTGCGCCGCCTGCGCGCCGCGGTGGCGGCCCGCCGCGACGACGCCTTCGTGCTCTGCGCCCGCACCGACGCCGTCGCCGTGGAGGGGTTGACCGCGGCGATTGACCGGGCCCGTGCCTACGTTGACGCCGGCGCTGACATGATCTTCCCGGAGGCGCTCGCCGACGAGCGGTCGTTCGCGGCGTTCCGGGCCGCCGTCGACGTGCCGATCCTCGCGAACATGACCGAGTTCGGGAAGTCGCCGCTGCTCACCGCGGCGCAGCTGACGGACCTCGGGGTCAATGCCGTCGTCTATCCGGTGACGACGCTGCGCCTGGCGATGGGCGCGATCATCCGGGGGCTCGCGACGCTCGCCGCCGAGGGCACCCAGGCCGACCTGGTCCCGGCGATGCAGACCCGCGCGGAGCTCTACGACCTGCTCGACTACGCCGGCTACGGCGCCGCTGACATCCTTTGACATCAAGGCTGCCATCCGTCGCAGGGCGGGGACCAGCGTCGCCACCGCAGCCATCACACGATAGCCCGCCGGGGGCGTCCCGGACCTGTCAAGGTCGAAAGCGCTCATGGCGGTCACGCACCGCAGCCGGGGGTCGATCGCCTCAAGTTCCGCGCAGCTGTCGATGCCCCAGGAGACGGTCGCCCCGGCGGCTGCACCCCCGACGGGGCAGACTAGGCGGCATGGCGAGTGCGTCCACGACCCCCCCCGACCGCACCGGTGGCCTGCGCCTGCCGGTGACCGCCCCCTCCGCGGAGGGCGAGGTGGTCGAGCTCTGTCGGGAGATGCTCCGCTTCGAGTCGGTCAACCGCGGCAACGGCGACGGCAACGAGCGCCCGATCGCGGAGTACGTCGCGGCGAAGATCGCGGAGGTGGGCCTCGAGCCGACCCTGCTGGAGTCGGCCCCGGGCCGCACCAGCGTGGTGACCCGGGTGGAGGGGGCGGATCCCTCGCGTGCGCCGCTGCTCGTCCACGGTCATCTCGACGTGGTGCCGGCGGATGCCAGCGAGTGGCGCCTGCCGCCGTTCGCTGGCGATGAGGCCGACGGCTGCCTGTGGGGTCGGGGCGCGGTGGACATGAAGGACATGGACGCGATGACCCTCGCGGTCATCCGCGACATCGTCCGCACCGGCCGCAGGCCACCCCGGGACCTCGTCGTCGCCTTCGTCGCGGACGAGGAGGCCGGCGGCGTCCTCGGGGCGCGCTGGCTCGTCGAGAACCATCCCGACCTGTTTGCCGACTGCTCCGAGGCGATCAGCGAGGTCGGTGGGTTCTCCTACACCGTCTCCGACGACCTGCGCCTTTACCTCATCGAGACGGCGGAGAAGGGCATCGCCTGGATGAAGCTGACCGCTGCCGGCCGGGCCGGCCACGGTTCGATGATCAGCGATGACAACGCGGTGACGGCGCTGTGCGAGGCGGTGGCGAGGCTCGGCCGGCACACCTTCCCGCTGGTCATGACCCCGACGGTCCGGGTGTTCCTGAACTCCCTCGGGGAGGCGCTCGGCATCGAGTTCGACCTGGACGACCTGGAGGCGACCGTCGCGAAGCTCGGCCCGATCGCCCGGATGATCGGTGCCACGTTGCGTAACACCGCCAACCCGACCCAGCTCGAGGCCGGTCACAAGGTCAACGTGATCCCGGGCGAGGCCACCGCCTACGTCGATGGTCGCTATCTGCCCGGTCAGGAGGAGGAGTTCATCCGCCAGCTCGACGAGATCCTCGGGCCGGACATCCGTCGCGAATGGGTCGTCCACGACCAGGCGTTGGAGACCAGCTTCGACGGCGCGCTGGTGGAGGCGATGGCCGCGTCGCTGCGCGCCGAGGACCCGATTGCCCGGGCCGTGCCCTACATGCTCTCCGGCGGCACGGACGCGAAGTCCTTCTCCCGGCTCGGCATCCGCTGCTTCGGGTTCTCCCCGTTGCTGCTGCCGCCCGACCTGGACTTCTCCGGCATGTTCCACGGGGTGGACGAACGGGTGCCGCTCGACTCGCTGCGCTTCGGCGTCCGCGTCCTCGACCGCTTCCTGCACGCCTGCTGACCGGACCTGCCGGTACGGACCTGCTGACCTGAACCTTCCGGTACGGCTTGACGAGATGCCGCTGTCCGCGCGCGGGGCACCAGCCGCGTAGGAGCCATCGTCGATGCATGACATGATGGGGGTATGGCTGGCGATCCGCTGTCCAGCATCGGCCTCGGAGCTCCGCTGGACGCGGACGCGGACCATCCCCGGGCCACTTACGCCTATCTCGTGCAGGCCAGCCGGGACGGCAGCGTATGGATCGCCGATCGGGCCGAGCCGTCCGGGGGCATCGAGGTCAGCGTGTTGTCCGCGCTGGAGGTCGCCCGGCAGGTTCTGCGTCGCCGGTTTGTGCAGCTGCGGGCCGATGACAGCGCCCATTGGAGCGATCACTGGTTCCGGGTCGACGTCTGGACGGTGGGGCGGCCCCGGAAGGCGGATACCGGCGACGCCGGAGCCGACGCACCTGGAGCCGAGGTGCCGGCCGGATGGGCGTTGTCGGGACGGCATCTGCAGACCCGGGGGATCGCTCCGGACATGGTCGAGGTGCGCACGCCCTCCCAGGTCCGCTGCCAGGTGGGCAGATAGCCGGGCAGGCCGCCGGGGCGCCGACGGCGGCGCAGCACTACCCGCCGGGAGCCATCCGGGAACAGCCGTAGGCGTTCGAGCTCCCAGTGGCCGAACTCGGCGTGCATCGTGAGGATCTGAACGGCTGCCCGGCGGTCCGTACCCGGCGGCAGGTACAGCCGCTGGTACTCCAGCTCTACTCCATCCAATGCGGCCTGACCTCGTGGTTGCGAGCGGAGGATGACCGGCTGCGTGTGGCGTGGTGTGGTGTGGCGTGGGATGGCGACCGATCATCGTGCGGTCCCCCTCTACGTTAACCGTATCGCCATCTTCTGGAAGGGCTTCTGGAAGCGCTCGCGAGATGATGCGGGCCCAGCGCCATCCACCGACGCGCGGCCGGTGGTCAGGGTACGGCCGGTGGTCAGGGCACGTAGGAGAGGGTGAAGGCCAGCGTCGCGTAGAGGGTCATCGCGGCCGTGGTGGCGGCGAGCGTGAAGGTGAAGATCTCCCGCCGGGCGGTGACGAGCGCGGCGACCAGCAGGAACGGGAACGCCCCGTAGACGTACCGCTCGGCGGAGTCCAGGTTGCTGCCGGTCAGCACGACAGCCAGGACCAGGGCGCTCCACACCGGGTACGACGCTGGCAGCCGGCGCGCCATGACCACCAGCCCCACGAGCGCCAGGAGCAGCCACGGCACGTGCAGCGCTGTGCCCAGCTCGCCGGAGAAGGCGCCCCGCGCCGCGTCCCACAGCACCGCCAGCGGGTTCGAGCTGCTGCCGTGACGTGCCGCGTCGCGCTGCAGCGTGAACGGCGCCAGCCCGTCACCGTAGGAGTGCGCCGACCACAGCAGGTAGATGCCGGCGCCGGCCACCGGGGCGAGCACGGCGAGTAGCCGACGCAGCCCGTCGCGGGCGGTGAGCGTTCCAGCCGTAGGTGTGGTGGCCGGCGTGCCGGGGCCGTGGCCAGGGCCGAGCCGGCGGACGAGCGGCCAAGGCAGCCCCCGGGCCGCCTCGAGAAGCACCGGCACCGCGAGAATCAGACCGAGGGGGCGACACAGGCCGCCGAGCAGGCCGGCCACGGCCGCCAGTTCCCAGCGCCCGCTGCGGGCACCGAGGAACACCGCCACGGCCAGCAGCCCGGCGAGTGCCTCGGCGTACCCCATGACCAGGACGAAGGCGGGTGGAGCCAGCGCGGCGAGCCAGATGAGCCGGGTGGTCGCCTCCGGGGCGAACCCCTCGAACCGGGCGAGCCCCACCAGCAGCAGCGCGAAGACCAACGCGCACACGTTGACCACGACCAGGAGCACGACGCCGACGTGGGCGTCGGCCCCCGGCAGCTTCGACAACCCCCGCACGAGCAGCGGCAGCAGGGGAAAGAACCGGCGGCTCTCGGCCCCAGCGCCGCTGTACCCGACCTCGGCAATCGTCTTGTACCACCCGGCGTCCCAACCGAGCAGGTCGGTGGTGCTCAGCTGCGCGCCCTGCTGCCCGCGGGCGTTGTCGGCGATGTACCTGGTCAGCGCCAGTGCCGCACCGACCGCCAGCCGGGCCGCGAGCCAGGCGAGCACGACCTCGCGCAGTTGCCAGCGGTCCTCCCAGCGGGTGGCCGCATGCCGGCCGCCCATGCCGCCACCTGCCCGATGATCATCCGGCAGGGCCTCGATCGCGGTCAAGAGGCCCGGAACCGCAGCAGCGCGTAGTTCTCGTAGACCTTGGCCGGCAGACCCTGCTTCATGACCTCGTCCGCGAGTGGCCGGGCCTCCTGCAGGGTGGTGCGCACCACCCTGCACAGCTCCTCGTAGGTGCGGTATGACCCGGAACCGGCGAGAAAGACGGTGTGTTCCGGACCGGCCTCGGCGAGGGCGCGCCGGGCGATCGCGACCCCGTTGGCCGATTCGTTGCGCTGCTCGTAGTCGACCCAGTCGACCCGATCCGGCGGTGCGTAGGTCGGCACGACGTACACCTTCATCCAGTTCGGCACGGTACGGGCGAGGCCCGGTCCGAGCTGGTCCGGGCAGACCAGCATCACATCACCGGGCCGGGCGGTCCGCTCGAGGACCTGCGCGGCCTCGGTGGCCTGGCTCCGCTCCCGGTGGATGTCGAAGGTCCCGGCGAGCAGACCGGTCAGGGCCGCGACGGCGACCACTCCATGGAACACCCGCCGATCGGTGATGATCGTCGCGCCGAGCCCGATGACCAGCAGGAACGGCACGAAGGCGGTGGCGGTGTAGCGGTCGGCCCAGGCGTTGCCGACCACCTTGCCCGCCGTCACCGCGACGACGAGTGTGCCGGTGGCCAGCAGGAACAGGGTCCGACCCGGTTCGAGACCACGCAGATCGAGAAGGATGAACCGGCTACCCGCGGGCCGACCGGCGATGCCGGCGGCGGCGAGACCAGTGATCAGGAACAGCAACAGGCGACCCAGGGTCGTCGGGCCGCCGGCCCACTGGCCGTAGGCGTGGGAGATCGCGGCATAGCTGGCGGGCTCGCCCCAGGGGGTGCCGGTGTGGGCAAGCTGGTCGAAGAAGTCGGGCAGCCACGGGGCGAAGACCAGCCCGCCACCGACGATGCCGAGCAGCCCGAAGACCGGCCCTCGCCGCTGCGGGGTGAGGAAACGGGTCGGTGTCCGGTGACTGTGGGGGGCGCCCCGGCCCCGGTTTCCCGGGCTTCCCGGGGCGGAACGGTATCCGGGTACACCTGTCGGGCCCGGATCGTCCGCCGAGGCGGTCATGCCGCCCGGCACACCCGCCGGGTCCGCCGCGCCCGCCCCGCGCCGGATCTGGCGCGCGACCCACCACGGACGGGCCACCAGCAGCAGGACCAGCCACGTTCCGACCGTAAGCAGCAGGTAGAGGCACCAGTAATGGGTCAGCGCCAGGCCTCCCGCGCAGAGCGCCAGGGCGATCGTCGATCTGATCGACGGTGCCCGCAGGACACGCTCCAACGCCAGTCCACCCAACGCGGTGAGCAACACGATGAGGCTGTACATCCGGGTCTCGGTCCCGAAGTACAACGCGAACGGCGACGTGAGGTACAGCACGACGCTGACCCGCGCCGCCCGCTCGCCGACCACGCGGCGGGCGAGCAGGAACAGTGGCCACGCCGCACCGATGTTGATCAGCGCGGACAGGGACCGGACCGCGAAGGTGCCCTCGCCGAAAGCTTTGATCCAGCCGTGGAGCACCAGGTAGTACAACGGCGGTGAGCCGTCCCGTAGCAAGCCGTTCCACATCGTGAAGGCCGACCCACGCAGGGGCAGGCGGGCGATGGCGACGCTCTGCGCCTCGTCCAGCCAGAGTGCCTGGCTGGCGGTGAACCGCACGATCACCGAGACGGCGAGGAGCACCCCCATCACCGCGGTGAAGATCCGTCCCGCACGGCCGGATGCGTTCCCGGCCTGGTCGACCGGCTCGGGGATCTGCTCCGCCGGCCGGACCGCGACATCCGTCACGGTCAGTCCCTTCCGTCCACATTGACCGGACTGCGACGGGCCGGCCGGTAGACGATCGGCCGGCCGGGCAGGGCCGCATCCGGTACCAGGCTCGCGTGGCGCGCCCCTACGCCTCGATGATGTTCCGGATGGGTGATGGGACGCGGCCCGTCCCATCACCCATCCGATCCGTACCCGGTAATACCGGGTACGTCCCCGGTCATGCCGGCCGGCCCCGGAAGTGGAGCGGGCGCCGACGGTGAAACGCGCCCGACAACCTGCCTGACAACGCACCCGACATTGTGGCGGCGTCCGGTGCCCCGGATGAATCCGTCCCGGATGAATCCTCCGTCAGGACCGGGCGATGCCCCGGGCCGGTGACGAAACCTCCTCGTGATAATCCTCCTCGACGTTGACCTCCCACACATCGTGCTTGGTGCCGTCGATGATGTTCTGGACCGTGAGCATCGCGGTGAGCATCGAGTGGTCCTGATTGTTGTAACGGTGCATGCCGTTACGGCCGACCGGGTGGACGTTCGGCGTGTTCTCGGCTAGCCAGGCGCGGATGATATCGACGTTCTTCTTGTAGTGTAGGTCGTAGTATGGATATGCCTTCGGCATGCGTACGACGAAACCCTCTTCCACCTGCTGGGCCCTGATCAGACCCAGCTCGACGAGTTCTTTCGTCCCGAGTGCGACCAGTTCCTCATCGGAGGCGTTCCAGGTCTCGTCACCCTCGAAGACGAAGTACTCCAGGCCGAGGCAGGTACGCCCGTCCTTGACCAGGAATGGCGACCAGGAGGCGAAGTTCTGGATCCGGCCGACCTTGACGGTGGGGGAGTGGATGTAGATCCAGTTGTCCGGGAAAGCGGCCGAGGCCGGCACCACGAGGGCGATGGTGAGGAAGTCGCGGTACTTCAGCGCGTTCGCCGCGGCCAGCACGTGGGCCGGTGCCGGCGGGTCCATCACCCGGACGAGGGAGGAGAACGACATCGACGAGATGATCTCGTCGGCCTGGTACTGGTACTCGCTGCCGAGGTCGGAGCGTGAGGACTCCGGGGCGCCGGCCCCTGGGCCGTACCCGCCGGTCACGGTCGTGGTGACGCCGGTCGCGCGGCCGTCGGCATGGTGGATCTTGCGGACCTTCTCCTCGAAGACCACCCGGCCACCCTGCTTAATGATCTTGTCGGTGGCGGTCTCCCACATCATTCCGGGCCCGTACTTGGGGTACTGGAACTCCTCGATGAGGGAGGTGATCTCCTTCTGGTTCTGCTTCGGTAGGACCGCGTTCACGATCGCGTTCATCATGGACAGGCTCTTGATGCGCTGCGCGGCCCAGTCCGAGGGCATCTCGCTCACCGGAACGCCCCACAGTTTCTCGGTGTAGGTCTTGAAGAAGGTGCGGTAGAGCCGCCAGCCGAAACGGGCCACCAGCCAGTTCTCGTAGTTGCTCTGGTCCTGCGGCGGCCGGATCCGGGCCGCGGCGTAGGAGGCGATGCAGCGCGCCGCCTCGACCAGGCCAAGCCCGCCGAGCGCGTTTCCCGCCTTGAGTGGGTAGTCGAAGAACTTCCCGTTGTAGTAGATGCGGCTCGATCGGGGGCGCAGCAGGAAGTCCTCGTCCGGCAGGATTTCGTGCCAGAGCTTTTCGACCTCGGGAACCTTGGTGAAGAAGCGGTGGCCGCCGATGTCGAAACGCCAACCTTCACGCTGGGCCGTACGGCTGATTCCGCCGACGACCGAGTCACCCTCGATAATCGTCACGGGGACGTCCCGTTTCACCAGCTCCCAACCGGCGGTCAGACCTGCCGGTCCGGCTCCGATGACGACTACCTCTGGCTTTTCGGTCACTGTGCCGGACCTCTCCTCAACACACACTCATGGTCACTCGGGTGGACGGACACCGGGCATCGCGCCACCGGGACGCCGGGCCCCTGGGACCGGTCCTGGGTCGCAAGTGTTGCATGGCGCGAGCGGAGACCCGTCCGCACCCCCTCGACCCGACACGATGCGATGATCCGTTATACGTCCGCCCTATTCCCATAACGCGCCTCCGGGCCGCCTGATCGGGTGGGGCTCTGGCATCGTGCGCACATGGGATTGTCGATACCCGGCCAACGGGCACCGCAGACCTCGCCTCCCCCGGACGGGCCGGTTCCTCCGGGGCGGGTGATGCCGGCGATTCTGGTCGGTTGGTGCGCGGTGGCCGGTGGCATCGCGGCCAAGGACGGTCGGTACGGCGCCTGGGCGCTGTCGAGTGTCCTGGTAGGTTTCGCGGCGGTGGTCTTGGCGGTCGTGGCCGCCGCCACCAGCACCGCCGCCACCAGCACCGCCAGCAGCAGCACCGCCAGTACCGCCGTGGCCGTGCGCCCGCGCGGGTGGTTCGGGGCGTGGCTGCTCGTGGCGGTCGTGATCGGCGTCGCGCCGCTCGTGCGCCGTCCCCGCTACTACGCCGCCGGCCGGTTCGCCACGGCGGCGGACGTGCTCGCGATCCTCGCGGGCCTGCTCGCCGCCGGGTCGATCCTGGTCATGCTGCACCACGTCGGCCGGGGGCGTCGGATCGGCCGGGAGCACCACCGGGGCCGGGGCCGGCTCGATGTGCTCGCCTCTCCGTGGGTGTTCTGGCTGGTCCTGGCCTTGGCCTGTGCGGCGGGCGTCGCTACGATCCGCGCTGCGCCGACGCCCCGCATCGACGTCTTCCACCTGCTCCAGGTCTCCACGGCCGGCCTGCCGCACGGGGCCGACATGTACCGGCAGCAGTGGGCGCCGAGCCGGGCCGAGTACCCGGTCGACGGCCTGTTCGACGTCTACCCCTATCTACCGGTCACGTCCGTGCTCCTGGCTCCCTTCCGGCTTCTGCTCGGTGACGTCCGTTACGGCCTGCTGCTGGCCCTGGCGGTGGCGGCGGTCCTGATCCGCGCGGTCGCGGGACAGGCACCCGCGGCGCCGGCGGTGGCCGCGCTGCCGTTGCTGGTCGTCGTGTTCCCCGAGTCGATGTACGCCCTGCAGCAGTCCTGGACCGAGCCGTTGCTCGTGGCCTGCCTGGCGGCGACGGTGTGGGCGTCGACGAGCGGGCGGGGACGGGTGGCGGTCGTCGCGTTCGCGCTCGCCCTGGCGACCAAACAGCACGTCGCGCTGCTGATCCCCCTGGCGGCGGGCTACCCCGCGTTCGGGCCCCGCCGGACGGCCGCCGCCGCGGCCGCGGCGGCGCTCCTCGTTGCCCCCTGGGTGCTGGCCGGTCCCCGGGACTTTCTCGACGACGCGGTCTGGACGAACCTCCACTACGAGGTGCTCGCCCACTCGCTGTCCCTGCCGGGCCTGGCGTCGCATTTCGGGGTCACGCTCGGATTCGGCTCGACCGCGGTCGCCCTCCTCGGTGCCTACACGGCGGCCTGGCGGGCTCGCGGGGACGCCACCGGGTTCTGCCTGGGGGCGGCGTTGGTCCTGCTCACCCTGAACCTGATGAACAAGCAGACCTTCTTCAACCACTACACGTTGCCGATGGGTCTGCTCGTGCTGGCCGTCGCGGCCCTCGCCGTCGACGACCCCGCCCGCGCGGGCGGTCAGCGCAGCGTGGAGAACCGTTCCAGCGACGCGCCCTCGTACAGGTTGCGCCGCTCGACCTGCACGGTGCGGTCGCGCAGCGTGGCGAGCTGGTCGGACAGCACGGCGCAGGCGCCCTCCAGGAACCGGTAACCGTCCGCGCGGACGAGCAGCACGGCGTGGCCGGGGCCGGCCAGTTCGTTGACCTCGGCCGCGAAGCTGGTGCCGTTCGCCCGTTTCATCCGGTCGGCGTAGTCGACCCAGTCGACGAGCGCCGGGCCGGAACTGTCCGCGTACACGATCTCCCGTACCGTGACTTCGCCGTGCCGTTCGATTGCCCGGTGCACGGCCGGGCCGAGCTGGTCCGGGCAGTAGGCGACCACGTCTCCCGGCCGGGCCAGCGCGACGATCCGGCCCGCGATCTCCCCGGCCTGGGTGCGTTCGGTCCGGGCGAGCTGCCACCCGCCGAGCAGGCCGCTGAGCGAGGCGACGATCAGTATCCCGGCCCGCACCTGCCGGCCCGGCAGTTGGGCGATGCCGAGCGAGGCGAGCAGCAGGCAGGCCGGCAGGGCGATGCCGGTGTAGCGCTCGGCGTATGCGCTGCCGCCGAACATGTTCACGCAGTAGGCCAGGACGAGGGGGACCAGCCAGATCGCGGCCAGGTAACGGCCCGGCACCCGGCCGGAGACCTTGACCGCGAGCTCCCGCCCGTCCGGACGCGCGGTCAGGCCGATGAGCGCGCCCCCGAGCAGCACGATGCCGAGCAGCGCACCGGTGGAGGTCGGGCCGGCCCAGTCGAAGACCGTGTCCAGCAGCACCTGGGCCTGCACCTTGGGCGCCCAGGGCGTTCCGGTGTGCAGCATCTGGAACAGGAACGACGGCATCCACGGCGCGAACAGCACGGCGGAGGCCGCCATCGCGGCGAAGGCCCGCAGGGTCACCTGCCGGTACTGGGGCCGCCGCCGGGCCTGTAGCAGAATGAACGCCGCCACGGTGAAGATCAGTAGGAACGTCCAGTAGTGGGTGTAGACGAGGGCGGCGGTCGCCAGCGTCAGCATCGCCAGCCGTGCCGGCTCGGAGCGTTCCAGCGCCCGCACGGTCGCGAGCCCGAACACCAGCACCAACAGGACGACCAGCGAGTACATCCGCGTCTCGCTGCCGTAGCGGATCGCGTAGGGAGAGCAGGCGAACATCAGCAGGGTCGCCAAGCCCACCCAGGCGTCGGCGTCACGGCCACTGTTGCCGGCCTGGAAGGCTGTCCGGCCCACCCGCCGTCCGGCCAGCCACGCCGCCGGCAGCGTCGCCAGCGACAGCACCCCGGACAACGCCCGGACGGCGACGTCCCCGTCGCCGAACACCGCGATCCAGGCGTGCAGCAGCAGGTAGTACAGCGGCGGTGAGCCGTCGTGCCGCAGCGCGTCGAGCAGCTGTGGGACGGGGCGCGAGGCGATGGCGACCGTCAACGACTCGTCGAGCCACAGATGGCTGGGGGTGGCGAACCGCATCAGAGCGCCGGCGGCAACGGCGAGTATGACGGCGACTACCAGCAGCCGCGGGCTGGCCGCCGCGATCCGCGCCACGGCGGTGGTCGTGCGCGCGGTCCCGGGCGTGATGACCGTCCCGGTCGTGACATCGGCTGTGGCACTGTTCGCGGCTGTGGCACTGTTCGCGGCTGTGGCCACGACCGCGGTCGCGGTCACGACCGCGGTCGCGGTCACGTCCACCGGCGTCTGGGGGCGGCGGGGACCCGAGAGCACCGCCGGCCCGGATCCGGTGTCCTGGCCGACGGTTGGACTCCCGGATGCGTCTACGTTCACCATGCCCCTCGTCTGCCACGATCTTGCCTCCTGTCAGAGAACCGCCTTCCGCCGGGTGGCCGCAGTCGCCTGCTGGCGGGGATGTACGCCCCGACACTTCAGACTGTCATCCGTTCGTCGCCATCCCGTACGCGGGCTGCCTCCCCAGCGGTCGCGCCGCCCGCCCGCCGCGCGTCGGACCCGCCCTTGGGCCTGCCGTCCGGCCCCCCGTCGGGATCTTCGTCGGGATCTTCGAAGCCGCCGGCGGTCTGCCCGGCGAGCAGAGCCGGGAGCAGCGTCGTGCGGCGCCGTCCGCCCGAGCTCCGCACGGCGTTGCGGATGGCCGGGCCGTTCACGGCCACAATCGACAGGTGGGCCTGCGCCCGGGTCAGCGCCGTGTAGATCAGCGGACGGGTGAGCATCCGGCCGGCCTCCGGCGGGAACACGGCGACGACGGCGGGCCACTCGCTGCCCTGCGCGCGGTGCACCGTCACCGCCCAGCCGTGCCGCAGATCACCGAGCACACCGGCGGGCACCTCGACGACGCCGCCGGGAAACGCGACCCGCAGCGCACCGCGTTCGCCCAGCGCGACGACGGTGCCGATCTCGCCGTTGGCGAACCCGACGTCGATATGGTTCGCCGTGGCCACCACACGGTCCCCGACGTCGAACCCGGAGACGGCGCCGCCACCCGGGTTCAGCGTGCCCTTCAACGCGGTGTTGAGCGCCCCGGTGCCCGCCGGACCGGCGTGCACCGGGGTCACGACCTGGATGTCCGCGACGGGAATGCCGAGCGCGCGGGGGATGGAGTTGGTGACGAGCTGGACGGTGCGATGCGCAGCCTCGCCGGAGCTGCCGGACGGCACCACCACGACCTCCCGGCCAGGCCCCGGCGGCGGCAGCTCCCCGCCGCGTACCGCGGCGGCCATCGTCGCGATGGCGCCGCCGTCAGCCTGCCGGTACAGCCGCCGCAGCTCGGTCACCGGGACCTCACCGGACTCGAGCAGGTCGGCGAGGATCTGCCCCGGTCCGATGCTCGGCAGCTGGGCCGGGTCCCCGACGAACATCAGGTGCGTGCCGTCCGCGCAGGCGTCGAGCAGCGCGGCGGCGAGCTCCGCGTCGAGCATCGACGCCTCGTCGACGACGACGAGGTCGGCGTCGATCGGGTGGTGCTCGCCGCGCGCGAACCCGCTGCCGCGCCCCTGGGCCTGCAACAGCCGGTGCAGGGTGCTCGCCGGTGCCCCGCACAGCTCCTCGAGGCGTTTGGCGGCCCGTCCGGTCGGCGCGGCCAGTGCGACGACCGCCTCGGCCGCCCAGGCCAGTCGTACGACGGCCGCGACCGTGCGGCTCTTGCCTGTTCCCGGCCCACCGGTGAGCACGCTGACGCCGGACTCCAGCGCGGCGCGCGCCGCCGCGAGCTGGACCTCGTCCAGCCCGGTCACCACCTCGTCGTTTGCCGGTCTGCCGTCGTTTGCCGGTCTGCCGTCGTTTGCGGGTCCGCCGTCGTTTGCGGGTCCGCCGCGGCCCGTCGCGGCGGCGTCCCGGTTCGTGTCCCCCTCGTCCTTGTCGTCGTCGAACGTCAGCGCGGTAGGAGGCGGGGCGGACACGGCCCGTCCCGCCGGATCGTCGTCGTCGACGGATCCCGGCCCGTCGTACCCAGGCCCGTCGTACCCCGGCCCGTCATCGGGTCGGCGGCGGGCTCTGGGGGCGCCCGCGCGCAGCGGCTCGGCGGTCGCCGTCAGCCGTTCGATGCCGTCCGCGACGGACTGCTCGGCCATCGCGTACCGCTCCAGCGCGATCCGGTCACCGACGGCGATGATCCGCCCGTCGTCGAGTGCCGCGGTCAGCGCCGCGCTCGGATCGGCCACCCCCTCGCGCGCGGCGGCACGCAGCACCGCCCGCACGGGGCCCGCGGTGTCCCCGGCCCGGGAGGCGGCCCGACCGAGCAGATGGGTGAGTACCGCCGGGCCCCGGCGCGGATCGTCGCGCTGCAGACCGCGGCGGCGGGCGAACCGGTCGGCCTGGGCGATCTCGGTGTCGGCGGCGGTCAGCAGCATCCACGGATCGGCCCGCAGGAGGTCGGCGGACGCGGGTCCCAGCAGGTCGGTCACCCCGCGCGCGAGCCGGGCCGGAAGATCCGCGGCGACGAGCAGTTCGACGACCGCGTACGTGCCCGCCACGGCGCGGAAGCTGTCGGCGAGCCGCCGGGCCCGCGGCCCGGTGACCCCCTCGACGGTGCCCAACCGGCCGACGTCGACGTGGTCGGGCCGGGTGATCCCGGCCGCGGGCAGCCGGCCGGCCGTCGTGCGGCCCAGCCCCGGCCACAGCCCCGCCCCGCAGAACGCGGCGAAGACCTCCTCGGGGTCCGCTGGCTGCGGGTCCGCTCGCCGTGCCTGCGGGCCGACCGCGTCGGGCTCCGCGGTGGAAGCGGTCGTGTACTCGTCCGGCATGCCGGGAAGCGTAACGACGAACCGTTCCGCCGCTGTTGTAGCCCGCTGGGTAGCGTGGTACCCGGGACGGCGCTGTGGCGGCATGGCTGTAGGAAGGCGATGCGCGCCCGGGCCCACCCGTGCGTCCGGGCCCACCCGTGCGTCCGGCCCGGCGGAGACGGTGAGCGTCGGCAACAGTGAGCGTCGGCAACAGTGAGCGTCGGCAACAGTGAGCGTCGGCAACAGTGAGCGTCGGCAACAGTGAGCGTCGGCAACAGTGAGCGTCGGCAACAGTGAGCGTCGGCAACAGAAGGGACGGACCGGTTGACCACAGTCCTGCTGGTCCGCCACGGGCTGACCGCCGTGACCGGCAAGATCCTGCTTGGTTGGACGCCCGGCGTGGGGTTGGACGACCGTGGCCGCCGCCAGGCGTCGGACCTGGCGCGACGCCTCGCCAACATCCCGCTGGCGGCGATCGTCAGCAGCCCGCTCGACCGCTGCCGCCAGACGGCCGAGGCGATCGCCGGACGCCGTCCGGTCAGCGAGGCCAGCCCGGGCGGCCCGCGGCAGGTCGAGATCGACGAGCGGCTCGGTGAGTGCCGGTACGGTGACTGGACCGGGCAGGAACTGGCGACCCTGGCGAAGGATCCGCTCTGGGCGGTGGTGCAGAGCCATCCCAGCGCGGTCGTCTTCCCCGGTCCCGAGGGTGAGGCACTACGGGACACGCAGGCCCGTGGGGTGAGCGCCGTGCGGGAGTGGAACGAGCGGCTGGGCCCGGACGCCACCTGGTTGCTGTGCTCGCACGGCGACGTGATCCGCACGGTGGTCGCCGACGCCCTGGGCATGCATCTGGACATGTACCACCGGATCACCGTCGATCCCTGTTCCCTGACCGTGATCCGCTACAACGAGCGCCGCCCCTTCGTCCGGCGCATCAACGACACCGGCGGGGACGTCGTCGAGCTCCTCCCACCGCCGCTACCCCGGGCAGAGGGCTCCGCCGGGGCCGCCGACGCCGCGGCGTCGTCTCCCGGGTCCCGGAAGTCCCCGGGGTCCCCGGGGTCCAGCGGGCTCGACGTGGACGAGGTGATCGGTGGCGGTGCCGGCGGTTTCCGTCCCAGCGCCGGTGGTGGAACGGGCTGATCGGGCATGCCGCGCCGGATACACGTCTTCGACCCGCCGCAGCGGTTCGTTGCGGGCACCGTAGGCCTTCCCGGCGCCCGATCGTTCTACCTGCAGGCCCGCGACGGGGCGCGGGTCGTCACCGTCGCGGTGGAGAAGGCACAGGTCGCATTGCTTGCCGAACAGCTGACCGAGCTGCTCGACGAGTTGAGCCGCCGCGGCGCGACGCCGCAGCCCGAGCCCGCCCCGGCCGACCCCGACCTGTCACCGCTCGATCTGCCGATCGACGAGGAGTTCCAGGCCGCGACGATCGCGCTCGGCTGGGATCCGCGTGGCGGACGGGTCGTCATCGAGGCGCAGGCGACGGGCCTGGCCGACCCGATCGTCGGATTCTCCGACGATCCCGACGGGCCGGACGCGGTCCGGGTCCTGCTGGGGTCCGAGCAGGCGCGCTCGTTCGTGCAGCGCGCGGCGCGGGTCCTGTCCGCGGGCCGGCCCTCCTGCCCGTTGTGCGGGCAGCCGTTGGACGACGGTCACGTCTGCCCGCGCCAGAACGGTCACCTGCGCTGATGCGGCCGGCGAGAGGCGCCGGGCCTGCCCGCCGCGGGTGTGCGGTCCGTGGCGGGGGTGCGGTCCGTGATAGCGGTGTGGTCCGGTAGGCCGGACGGTGTGGGAGAGATGTCGCTCACCGTCCGGTCCGGTGACATCACCCTGCCGGACCGGACAGACTGAGATGATGGGCGTCTCCGCGGCGAGTTCCACTCCGGGGTGGCGACCGCCACTGCATCCGATCGACGGGGGCGGCCTCGACGCCCCCGCCGCCCTCGACCTCCTTCGCCGTGGTGACCTCGAGATCACCGCCCGGCTGGTCGACGCGAGCAACACGACGCTCTGCTGCGACATCTGCGCCGACGGGGTGACCGGCCGCTGCGTCTACAAGCCGGTCCGCGGCGAACGCGCCCTGTGGGACTTCCCAGACGGCACCCTCGCCGCCCGCGAGCTGGCCGCCTACGAGGTCTCCGAGCAGCTCGGGCTTGGCATCGTCCCGCCCACCATTCTGCGTGACGGCCCGTTCGGCGAGGGCATGGTGCAGCTGTGGATCGACACCGACGTCACCGTGGACCTGGTGGCGCTGACCCGGTCCGACGACTCCCAACTGCGCCGGATCGCCCTGTTCGACGTCGTCATCAACAACGCCGACCGCAAGGGTGGGCACCTGCTGCCGGCGCCCTCCGGCCGGATTCACGGCATCGATCACGGTGTGACCTTCCACACGGACGGCAAGCTGCGCACCCTGCTGTGGACCTGGCGGGGAAGGCGGCTCGACGCCGAGGAGACCGCCTTGCTCGACGACCTGCGTGAGGCGCTCGGGGGCCCCTTCCGGGACCGGCTCGAGGAGCTGCTCACGGTTACCGAGGTCGACGCCCTCACCGTGCGGGTCGACGGGCTTCTGGCCGAGGGCCGGTTCCCGTTGCCCTTGGGGGACTGGCCGGCGATCCCCTGGCCGCCGTTCTGAGCGGGTTCCGGTTCTGGGCGGGTCACCGGTGCGGATACAGGTGCGGGAGAAGATGGGATGTCACCGTCGGTGACCCGAGGTGGATCGGCTTGGGATGCCGTCGGTTACGCTGCGGTTACTCCCCTTGCGCCCGCCGGAGAGTCGGTTCGCGGTTACTGTGACACGCATGCAGGCGTGGCCATCTCCTCCGATACGTTCTCTTCCCGGTCACGGGAAGCCACTGAGGATCTTCGATACGGCCACGTCGAGCGTACGCAAGTTGGCGCCGGCCGTCACCGCAAGGCTGTACGTGTGTGGCATCACGCCCTATGACGCGACGCATCTGGGGCATGCCTTCACCTACCTCACCTACGACCTCGCGCAGCGTGTGCTGCGAGACGCCGGGCATCACGTCCACTATGTACAGAACGTAACGGATGTCGATGACCCGTTGCTTGAGCGAGCCACCCGTGACGGGCTGGACTGGCGGGCCCTCGCCGACCGGGAGATCGACCTGTTCCGCGAGGACATGACCGCGCTGCGGATGTTGGCGCCGGACGCCTACGTCGGGGTGGTCGAGGCCATTCCGATGATCGTCGACATGGTGGCGGAGCTCGTCGACCGGGGCGCGGCCTACCAGGTCGACGACGACCTGTACTTCTCGATCGCCACCGCACCCGCCTTCGGGGAGATCTCGCATCTCAGCCGGGCCGAGATGCTGGCGATCTGCGCCGAGCGCGGGGGTGACCCGCGCCGGACCGGCAAGAAGGACCCCCTCGATCCGCTGCTGTGGCGCGCCCACCGCCCCGGCGAGCCGTCCTGGCCCTCGCCGTTCGGCCCCGGCCGGCCCGGCTGGCACATCGAGTGCTCCGCCATCGCCCGCCACTATCTCGGCGGGGTCATCGACATCCAGGGTGGCGGAACCGACCTGAGCTTTCCGCACCACGAGTGCAGCGCGGCGCACGCCGAGGTCGCCGCCGGCATCCGGCCGTTCGCCCGCAGCTACGTGCACACCGCGATGGTGAGCCTCGACGGCCACAAGATGTCGAAGTCGCGGGGCAACCTGGAGTTCGGCTCCCGGCTGCGCCGGGCCGGGGTGGATCCGGCGGCCCTGCGGCTGGCCCTGCTCGATCATCGGCACACCGAGGACTGGGAGTGGGCGCCGGGCCTGCTCAACGACGCCGTGGACCGGATGAACCGGTGGCGGGCCGCCGTCGCCCTGCCCACCGGGCCTGACGCCATGGGACTGCTCGCCGCCGTGCGTGAGCGGCTCGCCGACGATCTCGACGCCCCGGGTGCCGTCGCCGCGGTGGACGCCTGGGCCGGCGCCGCGCTCGCTGATGCGGGCGGCTCCGCCGGTGCGGGCCCGGATCCCACCAATCAGGGGGGTCCGGTTCGCGGTTCTGGCGGTGACGTGCCCGCCTGGGGGGAGGCGCCCGCACTCGTGCGGCGCCTCGTTGACACACTGCTGGGTGTAGACCTTGAACCCGTCAGACCCAGAGGGAGCTGAGGATGGGAGCTCACCATCGCCGGGTGGATCCCGGGGCAGCGACCGAACGGCCCGCCTTCGACGAGGTCGCGCATGGCTACGACCCTCATCAGGTCGACGACTACCTGGCCACGCTGTGGCGTTACGCCAGCCAGGTGACCTCGCGCGCGGCCGCGGCCGAAAGCGCCCTGAAGCACGAGCGGGCCCGCAGCGCGAACATGGGCGTCGAGGGCCTGGCCGCGCATGCCGGCGGTCGGATCGGCCAGATGCTGACCATCGCCCAGCAGGAGGCCGAGGAGATCGTCACCGGCGCCCGCCAGATCGCGGAGGCGGCGCTGGAAGAGGTGATCGAGGACGCCGGGGCGAACCACCCGATCGTGCGGGAGGCCCGGGAACAGGCCGAGAAGCTCCTCCTCGACGCCGTGGAGGAGAGCCGCCGGCTCGCCCGGGAGCGGCATGCCGAGCTGGAGGTGGAGATCGCCCGGTGCACCGCCTCGCTCGAGGCGCTGCGTCACCAGCAGGGTGAGATCATCGGCGCGATGCTGCGGCTGCGGGGGGTCCTGGCCTCCGACGAGGTGGACCGGGCGGTCACCGACCTGGCCCGGTCGGGTGCGGCCGCGCCGACGACGCCGGGCACGCCTGGGACGCCGAGCGGAGCCGGTCCTGCCGGTTTCCCCGCGGGCGGTGCGGTCCCCGCGGGCGGTGCCGGAGCGTCGGATCTTTCCGGAACCGCGTGGGCGACCGGTCGCGTCGCCAGCACGGGGCGGCGTTCCCCGGGCCGGCATCGTCAGGCCGACGTCGCGGACGGGGAATCCCACACCCCGCCCATTCCGCGCGAACCGGTCACGAACTCGGCGAACGTGCCGTTCCGCCGTGGCGCCGACGAGGACATCATCGACGCCGAGATCGTCGAGGAGTAGCGAGATCGTCGAGGAGAAGGGTGGCCCGGTGCAGGTGCGGGGTGCGCCTTGGGCTCCCGGCCCGCGGCGTACCCTCGCCCTCTTTCCTTCTTCTACCGACTTCTACCGAGCCGGCTCTCTTACCGGCCTTTACTGGCCGCGACGGCGCAGGTACCGTTCGAACTCCCGGGCGATTGCGTCCCCACTGGCCTCGGGCAGCGCCGTCTCGGGCTCGCGTGACTCCAGCGAACGGACGTACTCGGCGACCTCGGTATCCCCGGCGGCGAGCTCGTCCACCTGCCGTTCCCATGCCTTCGCCCGCTCGGGAAGGTCGCCCAGCGGGATCTCGATGTCCAGCAGGTCCTCCACTCGGCGCAGCAGCGCGAGGGTCGCCTTGGGACAGGGTGGGTTAGCCACGTAGTGCGGCACCGCCGCCCAGAACGACACCGAGGCGAGCTCGGCCCGTGCGCATGCCTCCCCGAAGACGCCGACGATGCCGGTCGGCCCCTCATAACGGGACGGCTCCAGCCCGAGTCGGGCAGCCGTCGCCGCGTCCCCGGCGGTTCCGCTGATTGGGACCGGCCGGGTGTGCGGTGAGTCAGCGAGCAGCGCCCCGAGGGAGATCACCATGTCGCTGCCGAGGGCGTGGACGGCCTCGATCAGCTCGTCGGTGAACCCACGCCAGCGCATGTTCGGTTCCAGCCCGCGGATCAGCACCAAGTCCGTCTCGGACTTCGGCGGCTGCGCCACCGACAGGCGGGTGGTCGGCCACGAGATCTTCCGGGAGGCCCCGTCGGTCCCGCTCACCGTCGGTCGGTTCACCTGGAAGTCGTAGTAGTCGTCGGGGTCGATAGCACCGATGACACGGGCCTTGAAGGCGGTCTCCAGATGCTCGACGGCGGCGGACGAGGCATCGGCCGCGTCGTTCCACCCTTCGAAGGCGGCTACTACGACCGGCGACCGTAGTTGACCGACGCCGGAGAACTCGATCACCTACCACCTCCTGCCGCCCCGCGGCGGCCCACTGCCCCCGTGACAGTGCAACGGTACGTCCTCACGGAGACGACTCCTGCCCAGAGCCGACATGCGTGACGTCAGCCTCCCTTATGGCCCGTGAGCCGGTGACCCGCGGGCGACCAGTGGTCGTCCACGGGGAACCTACGCTGGTCCAGTCTGCCGATGTTCTCGTGGGAACGCCTTTCCTCGGTCTCTCGATGGCGCTAGACCCGGGCGGATCGGACATCCATTCCGGATCGATGCGGTGGCTGCACCGTATCGGCTCTGAACGGATACCCGCCGTCGCGGGAATGCGAACGGCCCGGCCCAGGGCCGCCGCCGGACCGGCGTGCCCCAGCCCGTGTTTGTGCGGACCGCCGCGCCGAGCACACCCGCGCGGTCCGACGTCACGCCTCCGTTCCCGCAGCTGTGCCACCCGCGACCGTGCCATGGGCAACCCGCCGGGACGCGTCCGGCATTCCCACCCCGCAATCATCACCATGCTGTGATCACCGTACCGTGATCACCGTCGTGCCCGTGGCCGGCATCCTCGGAGGCGTCCGGACGGGAGGGTAAACCGTACCGGTGGTAGGAGAAACCCGTCCCGGTACTCTTGGCCAGTGCGCGGTGATCTGGTGTCCGTCCTGACCGAGCGTGTGCTGGTGGCCGACGGCGCCATGGGCCCCCTGTTGCAGGCGGCCAGCCTCTGCCTCGACCCGGTGAATTTCGAGGACGGCAACGGCCCGTCGCGCGCTGAGGAGTTCCAGCTCGTGCCGGAGCAGTCCACCTCGGCGATCATCCTGCGCCACCCGGAGGCGAAGTACTTCGCGGCCACGTAGGCACCGTGCGGTCAACCGGGCACCGTGCGGCCGGACGACCCTGAGCTACCGAGCTACCTGAGCT